>JANOTV010000375.1:0-11392 GCA_031416495.1 Gemmatimonadota bacterium | reverse complement strand
GGCAGTCGCTTCCGCGTGCACGCGACCACCGGCAACCTCAACAACCGCATCGGCGTGCCGCTCACGCTGCTCGCGCTCGACGAGTACGCGGAAGTGGCGGTGATCGAGGCCGGCACCAACGAACCAGGCGAGATCGCGATCCTGCGCGACATCATCAGGCCGGACGTGGTCGTGGTGACGACGGTGCAGGAGGAGCATCTCGAGGGCCTCGGCGACCTTGCCGGCGTGATGGCCGAGGAGATGTCGCTCTGCGACGGCGCGCCCCTCGCGGTGGTGCCCGCGGCGGAAGCGAATGTGGTGGCTGAGGCACGCCAGCGCGCGGAGCGCGTGGTGACGGCTGGGCTCGATGTTGGTGTCGGCGCAACGGATGCCGGATCGCATGCCGGATCGTACGTCACGGCGCATATCGCCCAGGACCACGGCCTCAATCCCGATGGCCGCGGGTGGCTCGACATCGCCGGCACGCGCGTTGAGATACCGCTCAGTGGCTCGCACAACCTGCGCAACGCGGCGCTCGCACTCGCGGTGGCGGCGGAGTTCGGCGTGAGCACGGAGGATGCGGCGCGGGGTCTCGCCGCCATGCCGACTCCACCCATGCGATCGCATGTCGGCCGACTCGGTGCGGCGCTGCTCATCAACGATGCATACAATGCCAACCCGGGCTCCGCGCGCGCGGCGCTCGAGCTGTTGCGGGACGTGGGCCATGGGCGTCAACGCGTAGCAGTGCTTGGCACGATGCGCGAGCTTGGGGATCACGCCGAACGCGCGCATCGCGAGGTCGCGGAGACCGCGCTCGCAGCAGGGTTCGACCTCGTGTGCGGCATCGGGGATTTCGCGGGCGCGCTGCGTGCGCTCGCTCCCGGAGACGCGCGCGTGCTCGTTGCCGTCGATGTCGATGATCTCTGGCCGTTGCTCGCTGCACGACTCGCTCCCGATGCCGCGATCCTGCTCAAGGCATCGCGGGGAGTGCGCCTCGAGCGCCTCGTTCCGCTTCTCACCATCTGGGCCTCGGCGACGACCTGATGCTACAATACTTCCTGCTCCCCCTCACCGACTTCGTCAGCGGATTCAACATCTTCCGCTACATCTCGTTCAGGGCGGCCGGTGCGGCGATGACGGCGCTGCTCTTCTGCTTCATCGTCGGGCCGCTGATCCTCAACTGGCTGCAGGGGATGCAGATCCACCAGGTGGTGCGCGCCGGGACGCCCGACTCGCACGCGGGCAAGGGCACGACGCCGACGATGGGCGGTTTCATCATCCTGGCGGCGGTCGCGGTCAGCACCATTCTCTGGATGCGGATCGACAGCCAGTACGTGTGGCTCGCGCTCATCGTGACGGTGCTGATGGGCCTCATCGGCTTCCTCGACGACTATCTCAAGCTCAAGCAGAAACGCGAGGGGAGCGAGAACCGCGGACTCGTCGCGCGCTACAAGCTCGTCGGCCAGATCACCATCGGTCTCGCGCTCGGCCTGTACCTCTGGCAGGTGCCGCTCAACCAGCTGCCCGGCGCGTCCACGACGCTGCCGTTCTACAAGTACCTGCTGATCGTCCCCACGCAGCCGTGGCTCTACCTGCCGTTCGTCACCTTCGTGATGACCGGCACGAGCAACGCCGTGAACCTCACCGACGGCCTCGACGGCCTCGCGTCGGGGCTGATGGCGATCGCGATGCTCACGATGGCGCTCTTCGCGTACGTGATGGGACGGTTCGACACGTCCGAGTACCTGCAGATCTTCTACCTGCGCGGCGCGGGTGAGCTCACGATCTTCTGCTCAGCGGTCTTCGGGGCGGCGGTCGGCTTCCTCTGGTTCAACGCACATCCGGCGCAGGTGTTCATGGGCGACACGGGCTCGCTCGCACTCGGCGGCGCGCTCGGCTCGGTCGCGATCCTGCTCAAGAGCGAGTTCCTCGTGCTCATCGTCGGTGGCGTGTTCGTAGCCGAGACGGTGTCGGTGATCATCCAGCGCTCGGTGTTCAAGTATCGTCGGCACCGGTATGGACTCGACTATGCGAAGGCGCACCGCGTGTTTCTGCGCGCGCCGCTGCATCACCACTATGAGATGAAAGGACTGCCCGAGACGCTCGTGGTGGTACGGTTCTGGATCATCGGCCTGCTCTGCGCGCTCGCGGCCCTCTCGACGCTGAAGATCCGGTGACGGAGACCCTGCGCCCGGTGCCCGCACTCGGCGACCTGCTCGGCGACTTGCTCGGCGGGGCGACGAGCGGCGAGGTGGCGGTGATCGGGCTCGGACGCAGCGGTGAAGCCGTGTCGCGCCTGCTGCGACACTCGGGGGTGCGCGTCTACGCGAGCGACGTCGGCACGGGCGACGCGGTGCAGCGTGCGGCCATTGAGTTGCAGCGGCTCGGCGTGGCCACGGACACGGGCAAGCATGATCTCGATCGCATCGCGGAGTGTGCGGCGGTGGTGGTGAGTCCCGGCGTGCCGCCGCACGTGCCGCCGCTCGTGCGGGCGCGAGAGCGCGGCATCCGCGTGTTGAGCGAGATCGAGGTCGCGCTGCGCGCGCTTGCCGGGGCGCGATATATCGCGGTCACGGGCACCAACGGCAAGACGACCACCACGGCTCTCATCGCGCACCTGCTGCGCGCGCTCGGACATGAGACCGTCGAGGCGGGGAACATCGGCACGCCGCTCAGCGAGGTCGCGCTCGCGGCGCACCGTCCGGAGTGGATCGCCGTGGAGCTGTCGTCGTTCCAACTGCACGACACGCCGGGCGTGCAGCCGACCGTCGCGGTGCTCACGAACCTCGCGCCGGACCATCTCGATCGCTACGACTCCCTCGAGGAGTACTACGGCGACAAGATGATGCTCTTCCGCAATGCCACCGGCGCTTCAGTGCGCGTGGTCAATGCGGACGACCGCGAGATCATGCGTCGCACCGCGGGAGTGCCCGGCATCGCCCGCACCTTCTCGCTCGAGGACCAGCACGCCGACGCGTGGTACGACCGTGCGCGCCAGGTGCTGATGCTCGCGGGACAGCCGCTCATGGAGCGCTCGCTCCTCCCGCTGCTCGGCGATCACAACATCGCGAACGCGCTCGCGGCCGCGGCGGCCGTCTGGTTCGCATCGCCGGCTGATCACACGGCGGCCGCACGCGCCAAGCTCGCAGTCGGACTCCAGAGCTTCCACGCGATGCCGCACCGGCTGGAGTCGGTCGGCGAGCGCGATGGCGTGCTCTGGGTGAACGACTCGAAGGCGACCAACATCGGCGCGGCACGCGTGGCGCTCGAGGCCATGACGCGGCCGACGGTGCTGCTGCTCGGCGGACGCCACAAGGGCGAGTCGTACCTCGCGATGCTCGATGCGGTGCGCGCGCATGCTAAGATCGTGCTCGCGTATGGCGAGTCGGCGGCGCTCATCGAGAACGACCTCGCGCCGCACGTGCCGGTGGAGCGTCTCGGATCGTCCTTCGAGCAGGTGATCACCCGCGCGCGCACATTGGCCGCGCCGGGCGACGCCGTTTTGCTTGCCCCCGCCTGCTCGAGCTACGACATGTTCAGGAACTATGAGGAGCGCGGCGCCGCGTTCCGTACGCTCGCGTTGGGCGCTTGACCCGGACGAACACCGCTCAGAGCGGGAGCCGCGAACGCTGGCGCATGGACCTGCCCGCGCGTGTGCTCGTCATGCTCACCGCGGCACTCATCGCGTTCGGCCTTGCGACGCTCTATTCGGCGAGTTCGATCGAGGCGATGTCGGCGGGACGACCGAGCTGGCACTTCCTCTTCCTGCAGCTGACCGGTGTCGCGGTGGGCGTCGTGGCCTTCGCCGTCACGGCGAAGCTCGATGCAGAACGCTGGCGCGCGTGGGCGTGGCCGATCATGGGCCTCGCGGCGCTCGCGTTGCTCATCACCGTGCTGCCGTTCACCCAGTCGATCGCGCCGCCCATCAACGGCTCGCGCCGCTTCCTGTTCGGCGGCTCGCTGCAGCCTTCCGAGTTCGGCAAGCTCGCGGTCGTGTTGTGGACCGCGATGCTCATCGTGAAGAAGGGTGGGGAGGACGGCCTGCGACGGCTGTCGAAGGGACTCATGCCGTTCCTCATCGTGCTCGGTGTGCTGAGCGTGATGCTGGCGCTCGAACCCGACCTCTCTGTCATCCTGCTCTATACGCTGGTGATGGGCGTGATGCTCTTCGCCGCCGGCGCGCGCATAGGACACTTCGTGCTGATCGGCGCGTTCGGCATCCCGCTGGCGTGGAGCGAGATCGGTCGTGTGGAGTACGCGATGCGCCGTATCCTGGGATTCGCCGGCGGAGTGGACTCCAGCGCGATCAACTATCAGCTCAAGCAGTCGCTCATCGCCGTCGGTTCAGGTGGTCTCTGGGGCGTCGGCTTTGGACAGGGACGGCAGCAGTCAGGATTCCTTCCGCTGCCGTACAACGACTTCATCGGCAGCACCGTGGGCGAGGAGTGGGGATTCGTCGGCCTCACCGTGCTCGTGCTGCTCTACTCGTTGTGGGGATGGCTCGGCTTTCGCATCGCGAAGAACGCGCGGTCGCCGTTCCAGCAGCTCGTCGCCATCGGACTCACCGTGACGATGCTCGTCACGGCGTACCTGCATCTCGGCGTCGTCATCGGCCTGCTGCCGACCACGGGGCTCACGCTGCCGTTCATCGCGTATGGCCGCTCCAACATCCTGCTCTCGCTGCTCATCACCGGCATCCTCGTGAACATCGGGAGCACGCGCGAGCGCGTGATCGGTGAACGCGCGACCGATCCCATGGCCGCGCGGCCGGCCGACTGAGCATGCGCGTCATCTTCACGGGCGGCGGCACGGGCGGGCACCTGTATCCGGGGCTCGCCATCGCGCGGGCGCTGGTGCGCTCGTTCCCCGACGCCGAGCCGTTCTTCGTGGGTGCCGCGCGTGGCATCGAGCGCGACGTGTTGCCGACCACGGAGTTCCCGCACCTGCTGCTCGACCTGCACCCGCTCTATCGATCGCAGGTCTGGAACAACTGGCGCACCGTGCGCGGCGCGGTGAGCGGCTGGCGCGCACTGAGCCGCTTCGCGCGTGAACGACGTCCCGCGCTCGTGGTGGGCACCGGTGGATACGCGGCCGGCCTCACGATGTTCTGGGCGTCACGGAACGGCGTGCCCGTCGTGCAGCACGTGGGCGACAGCATTCCGGGCATCACGGCACGCTGGGCGGGGCGGCTCACGCGCGAGGCGTACCTCGGGTATCCCGAGGCGGAGAAGTTCCTGCCGCATGGCACCTGCGTCTTCCGCGACACCGGCAATCCCATCGACCCGCCGCCCGAAATCCGCCCCGCGCCAGACGCGGCGCGCGCACGCTGGGGATTTCCGGCGCATGCGACGATACTGCTCGTGTTCGGCGGCTCGCAGGGCGCACGCGCGCTCAACCAGGCCGTCGCCGCGTGGATCGACCACGGCCTGCCGCGCGACCTCTGCGTGCTCTGGGCCACGGGCCGCGGGCAGCACGATGCGTACAAGCAGTTCGATCGCGCGGACGTGCGCGTGGTGCCCTACCTCTCGCCCATCGCCGATGCATATGCCGCGAGCGACCTCGCGCTCATCCGGGGCGGGATGATGGGCACGAGCGAACTCAGTGCGTGGGGCGTGCCGATGGTCGTCGTGCCCCTGCCGAGCGCGGCGAACGACCACCAGTCGTCGAACGCCGAGGTGCTCGCGCGTGCCGGGGCGGCGGTGCACCTGCCGCAGGGGGAGCTGACGGCGGTGCGGCTCGATCGTGAGATCGGCGCGCTGCTCGGCGACCGTCCGCGCCTCGCGGCGATGGCTGTCGCGGCGAGCGCTCGTGGCCGTCCGCATGCGGCGCGCGTGATCGCAGGGCACATCCAGCGATTGATCGAGAGCGGCACGCGGTAAAGCATTGGCCGGCTGACGCCCATCCTTGCCGCTTCGTCCCTGCCGTATCTTTCCCTGTGATGCCACTTCTCGATCCCACCGACCCGCGCCCGATCCACTTCATGGGGATCGCTGGGGCAGGGATGAGCGCGCTCGCCGCGCTCTGTCAGCGCCGCGGCGCCCTCGTCACCGGCTGCGACCAGAATCCTGACGGTGCGGCGGACCTCACGGTACTGGGCATCGCGGTGTCGAAGGGGCACGATGCCGCGCATCTCGCTGGCGACGGAGCGCTGAGCGGTCTCACCGCCGCGACCGTCTCCGCTCACCGCGCGCTCGTCGTCTCCAGCGCGATCCCGAAGGACCACCCTGAAGTCCGGCGCGCCCATGCGATGGGCATCCCGGTGGTGCGCCGCGCCGAGGCGCTCGCAGAGGCGACTGCTGGAGGTGCGCTCGTCGGCATCGCGGGCACGCACGGCAAGAGCACCACAACGGTGATGACCACCGAAGCGCTCGCCGCAGGCGGGCTGAACCCCACCGGTGTCGTCGGCGCGCGCGTGAGTTCGTGGGGCGGCAATCTCTCGCGCGGCGGCCACGACATCTTCGTCGTCGAAGCCGATGAATACGACCGCTCGTTCCTCGCGCTCACGCCGACCGTTGCCGTGGTGACGAATATCGAGGCCGACCATCTCGACATCTATCGCGACCTACAGGACATCCACGACACCTTCTCGACCTTCGTGCGGCGCGCGCGGTACATCGTGCTCTGCGCCGACGATCCCGGTGCGAATACGATCCCGTCGCCGTCGACCGCCGAAGTGATCCGCTACGGAATCACCAACGTGGACGCGCGGCTGAGGGCGCACGACATCAGGCACGAGGACGGCCGCACCATCTTCCAGGTGCGGTACGATGGCAAGCCGATGGGTGAGGTCACGCTCGGCGTGCCCGGCGCGCACAACGTGCTGAACGCCCTCGCCGCGCTCGCCTGTGGCATCGGTCCGTGGGGACTCAAGGTCGCGCAGATGGCTCCGGGGCTCGCGACGTTCGTCGGTGCGGAGCGCAGGTTCCAGCGCATCGGGAGCGAGGCGGGCGTGCAGGTCGTCGACGACTACGCGCATCATCCGACGGAGCTACGCGCGACGCTCCTGGCCGCGCGCGAGGCGTATCCCGGTCGCCGCATCGTCGCCGCCTTCCAGCCGCATCTGTTCAGCCGCACGCGCGACTTCGCGAATGAGTTCGGCGAGGCGCTCGCGCTCGCCGATGTCATCGCGCTCGCGGAGATCTATCCTGCGCGCGAGCAGCCGATGCCGGGCGTGACGAGCGCACTCATCGCCGACGCGGCCGCGCGCGCGGGGCGCGCCCCGGCGTGGACGGGGGAGCGCCGCGCGATGGCGGCAGGGCTGCACGCGATGGTGATGGAAGGCGATGTGGTGTTCACCATCGGTGCCGGTGACGTGACGAAGACCGGGCCCGAACTGCTCGCGCGGCTCGCGCGATGAACGCACCGCCGACGGAACCGCCGCGCTGGCGCCGCCGCCTTCGCCGCCTTGGCCAGCTCACCTTCCTCGGCGTCGTTCTCGCCACGCCATGGTGGGGACGCGCGCTCCTCCAGCAGATGGATTTCTTTCGCGTGCGCCGCGTCGAGATCGAAGGCGCCCGTTACGCGGCCCCCGATGAAATCGTTTTGCGGTTGAGGGTTGACACCACAGCGTCCATCTGGGATGACGTGTCGCCGCTCGAAGCGCGGGTGAAGGAGCATCCCCAGCTGCGCGAGGTGCGCATCAGGCGAAAGCTCCCTGGGACACTCGTCGTGGTGGTGACGGAGAATCCGCCGGTCGCGCTCGTCGGTTCGGCGCGCGGGCTGGTCGTCACCGACGCGTCGGGTCAGTCACTGCCGGTGGATCCCACAACGATCGACGTGGACCTGCCGATACTCGTGCAGCGTGACACGCTGCTGCTCCGGCTGCTCGGGGCGGTGCGCGCGGAGGATCCGGCGCTCTTCGCGCGAGTGAGCGAGGCGGGCCGGACGCGCAGTGGAGAGATCGTCCTCGTGCTCGCCGAGCACCGGATCCTCGCCCTCGCGGACGTGACCGTGCAACGCCTTGCCGATGTGCTGCCTGTTGAACTCGATCTCGCGCGCCGCTCGCTCAAGGTCGCGGAACTCGACCTGCGCTTCCGTGACCAAGTGATCGCCCGCCTACCAAGCCCATGAACCTCGAACGTCTCGTCGCCGGCCTCGACATCGGATCTGCCAAGACCACGGCGGTCATCGCCGAAGTGGTCGGCGATCTTCCCAAGCACCCGACGGTGAACATCCTCGGCGTGGGGCAGTCGCGCACGACGGGTATCCGTCGCGGGGTCGTCGCCGACATCGAGGAGACGCAGCGCTCCATCACCAAGGCGATGCAGGACGCCGAGCGGATGGCGGGTGCGCGCGTCGAGACGGTGTACGCGGGCATCGCGGGCGAGCATGTGCAGGCCATGACCTCGACGGGCATCGCGTCGGTCACCGGCTCCGAGATCACGCGCGCCGACGTCGACCGCGCGAACAGCGTCGCGCGCGCGCAGGCCATTCCGCAGGACCGCGAGCTCATCCACGCGATCCCGCAGGAGTACACGGTCGACAAGAACCGGGGCATCCGCGATCCCATCGGCATGATCGGCACGCGGCTCGAGACGGAGATGTACCTCGTCACGATCGGCTCGTCGCCGGCGATGAACCTGCGCAAGGCCGTCGAGCGCGCGGGCTACAAGGTGGGCGAACTCGTGCTCGAGCCGCTCGCGAGCGCGCTCTCCGTCCTCACCGATGACGAGAAGGAACTCGGCGTCGCGCTCATCGAGATGGGCGCCGGCACCACCGACGTCGCGGTGTTCCACGAGGGAAAGATCCGTCACCTGGGCACCGTCGGATACGGTGGCCTCAACGTGACGAGCGATATCGTACACGGCCTTGGCGTCACGCAGGCCGACGCGGAGCGCCTCAAGGAGCAGTACGGCGCCGCGTACGAGGACCTGGTGAAGCACAACGGCGAGCAGATCCGCCTGCCGAGCACGGGTGCGCAGGGCGAGCGGCAGATCCCGCGTGAACTGCTGGCGCACATCATCCATCAGCGCACGCAGGAGATCTTCGAGATCGTCCTGCGCGACATCGAGGCTGCCGGCCTCATCAAGAAGCTCTCGGCCGGCGTCGTCGTCACCGGTGGCGCCGCGGCGCAGCCGGGTACGGCCGCCCTCGCGAGCGACGTGTTCGGCACGGGCGCACGGCTCGGCGTGCCGGGCGAGTTCCTGGGCGGACTGGCCGACTCGGTGCAGTCGCCGCGCTTCGCGACGGTGACCGGGCTCGTGCAGTACGGCGCGCATCGTGTCGCGATCGGTACGGGCGCGGGGAAGGGGCGCCGGCTGAGCATCGGGAGCCCGTCTCCCTCGATGGATCACCTGGCGGCGCGGTTCAAGACCTGGCTGCAGGATTTCTGGTGAGCGGTGCGTGGGCCGCTGTGCGCACCCGGAAAGTCATCACGGTCTGAGGCTCACAATTCTTGTTTTGTGCCCATTGCCAGGTGGACAACCACGGTGAGAGAGAAGGGTATCGTCTCCCCGTCCCAATCGTCTGCCAAGAATGATGGAGACGCCGCGCGTGTCGTATATTGCGAGCGGTCGTCCACGACCCGCTGACTTCACGTCTGACCGATAGGGAGCACCACCCCTGATGAGCACCTTCGAGTTCGAGGAAACCGCGACGCAGACCGCCCGCATGAAGGTGGTCGGTGTTGGCGGTGGCGGCGGGAACGCCGTCAACCGCATGATCGAGGAGCAACTCGAAGGCGTCGAGTTCATCTCGGTCAACACCGACGCGCAGGCGCTCCTCAACTCGAAGTCCGACGTCAAGATCCAGATCGGCAAGAAGCTCACCCGTGGCCTCGGCGCGGGTGCCCGACCCGAGATCGGGCGCCAGGCCATCGAGGAGAACCGCGACGAGGTCGCGCGCACGCTCGGCGGCTCCGACCTAGTGTTCATCACCTGCGGCATGGGCGGCGGCACAGGTACCGGTGCGGCGCCGATCGTCGCGGAGCTCGCGCGTGAAGCGGGCGCGCTCGTCGTCGGCATCGTCACCAAGCCGTTCCTCTTCGAAGGCCGCAAGCGCATGCGTCAGGCCGACGAAGGCATCGCCGAGATGGTGAAGTACGTGGACACCATGATCGTCGTCCCGAACGAGCGACTCCTGGCCGTCGTCGGCAAGGGGATCCCGTTCCAGGACGCGCTCAAGAAGGCCGACGAAGTGCTCCTGCAGGCGACCGGCGGCATCTCGTCCATCATCACGAAGGCTGGCATCGTGAACGTGGACTTCGCCGATGTGCGCACCGTCATGAAGGACGGCGGGTCCGCGATCATGGGCACCGGCATCGGCCGCGGCGAGAATCGTGCCGTGGACGCGGCGAAGATGGCGATCGAGTCGCCGCTGCTCGACAACGTGTCCATTGCGGGCGCGCGCGGTGTACTCATCAACATCACCGGCGGCAGCGAGCTGACGCTCGGCGACATCAACACCATCTCCGAGATCGTGAAGGATGCAGTCGGCGAGGAGTGCGAGATCATCTTCGGCGCGGTGAACGAACCGGCGATGACCGGCGAAGTCCGAGTGACGGTGATCGCGACGGGCTTCGGCCGGAAGTCCGCGCTTGCGAGCGCCGGACATCGCTCGGGCACTCCGGTGATCCCGCTGCTGGACCGTTCGGCGTCGCGCCCGGCGCAGCAATCGCCGGCCGGCAGCAGCAACGCCGTGCCCGCACTGCGCGCGCGCCAGACGCCGCGCGCCATAGAGGATCTGTCCGACATGGAGATCCCCACCTTCATCCGCAGGCAGATGGATTGATGGCACGTTTCCCACTCGTCCGCGTCATCACGGGCGCGACGATCGTCGCATTGGCGGTCGCCGCGCTCCGCCTTCCGGCCCCGATGGCCGGCACTCCCGGTGCGCTCTTCTCACCGCGCGAGCCCGACCTGCAGCCCTGGTCGCAGGCCGATACGCTGTCGTTTGGCGAGAACCTGGCATCGCTGTTATCAAGACGCGGGCTGAGTCCGGGCGAGGCCGCGAGCGTGATCGCGGCGGCGACGCCCATCGATCATCGGCGCATCCCGGCGGGCATGGAAGTCGTGGTGAGCGGTGACACGAGCGAGGCTTCGCGTCCGCGAGAGATCCGCTTCAACCTCGCGGTCGATCGCATCGTGCGCATGACGCGAGCCGGCGATGCATGGACGGCCGCCGAGGAGATCCTCCCCTGGACCGTCGACACCGTGCTCGTGCGCGGCATCGTCACGTCGTCGCTGTACGACGCGGTGGAACTGGGCGCCAAGGACATCCTCTCCCCGCGAGCGAGCGTGGAACTCGCATGGAACATCGCCGACATCTACGAATATCGCGTGGACATGTCGCGCGAACTGCAGAAGGGCGATGAAGTCCGCGTACTGTTCGAGCGCTCCACGGCGCCCAACGGCGCGATGCGCGCCGGCACGGTGCTCGCGGCCGGGTTGCAGCGAGCCGGCACCGAGGTGCAGGC
>JANOTV010000374.1:0-2038 GCA_031416495.1 Gemmatimonadota bacterium | reverse complement strand
CTGCGGAACTTCTGATGGCGAGCAACATCTCCGTCGATGCCGTGAAGGCAGCGGCGATCTGTTCGGTCGTGCCGTCGGTCACTGGTCCACTGGCCGAGGCTGCGGCGCGCCTGACCGGCTCCGCGCCGGTGATCATCGACGCACGCTCGCCGCTCGGCATCACGCTCGCGGTCGATGAACCGCTCACCGTGGGCGCCGATCGCATCATGAATACGCTGGCGGCGAGCCGCATCTATGGTGTGGACTGCATCGTCGTGGACCTTGGGACGGCGACGACCTACGACTGCATCACCGCCGAAGGCGTCTTCCTGGGCGGGGTGATCCAGCCGGGCGTGCGGACGTCGGCCGAAACGCTGTTCCGACGCACATCGAAGCTGCCGGCGACGGAGCTCATCGCGCCGAGCAAGGTGATCGGCACGCGCACCGAGGAGTGCATCAGGGCAGGGGTGGTGTTCGGTGCTGCGGAGTCGGTCGATGGGATCGTGCGCCGGATCAAGAAGGAGTGGCCGCGACCCAACAACCCGCGGGTGATCGCCACGGGCGGACTCGTGGCGGAGATCAAGGCGCACTGCCAGGAGATCGACCTCGTGGAGCCGGACCTGACGCTGCACGGCTTGCGCATGGCGCACGAGATGCTGTCGCCGCACGCGGTCCCGTCAAAGTGACCGTTCGCGAACGCTGAAGCGGCAGGGTTCGCCGGCGCACTCCAGCCGCAGTGGCAGTCGGCTAAATCACACAATGGCAGCATCTTAGGCTGTTTGCGCAGTGCTGGTCACTCATTGACGGGCACCGTGTTTGCGCATATCTTCAGTCGTTGTTAGCACTCTGCCTAAACGAGTGCCAACACGACTAGCCGCTGTAAAGAACCGTTCACACCCAGCAGGAGGACAGATACACATGGCAGCCAAGACTGCTTCCACGCACAAGGTGGCACCGCTCGCGGATCGCGTCGTGGTGAAGGCGACTGAAGAGAGCGAGCAGATGCGTGGCGGGCTCTACATCCCCGACACCGCCAAGGAAAAGCCGCAGCAGGGCGAAGTCATCGCCGTCGGCCCCGGCCGCACTGAAGACGGCAAGCGCGTGCCGATGGAAGTGAAGGCGGGCGACAAGGTGCTCTACGGCAAGTACAGCGGAACCGAAGTCACCATCGACGGCGAGCAGCTCTTGATCCTCCGCGAGAGCGACATCCTCGCCGTGGTCAGCTGAGCTCCCCGACTTCCCAACTATACAACTGAGGGTTTCTGACATGGCAGCAAAGGAACTGCATTTCAACGTCGAGGCGCGTGCGGCACTCAAGCGTGGCGTCGACCAGCTGGCCGAAGCGGTGAAGGTGACACTTGGCCCCAAGGGCCGGAACGTCGTCATCGACAAGAAGTTCGGCGCACCGACCATCACCAAGGACGGCGTGACCGTCGCGAAGGAGATCGAACTCTCCGATCCGGTCGAGAACATGGGCGCGCAGATGGTGAAGGAAGTCGCGACCAAGACCTCCGACCTCGCCGGCGACGGCACCACGACCGCCACGGTGCTCGCCCAGGCGATCTTCCGCGAAGGCCTCAAGAACGTGACGGCCGGTGCGAACCCGATGGCGATCAAGCGCGGCATCGACAAGGCCGTGACGGTGATCGTCGAAGAGCTCAAGAAGATGTCGGTGCCGTGCAACACACCGAAGGAGATCGCGCAGGTCGGTACGATCTCAGCCAACAATGATTCGGAGATCGGCAAGATCATCTCTGACGCGATGGACAAGGTCGGCAAGGACGGCGTGATCACGGTCGAAGAGGCACGTGGCCTCGAGACGACGCTGGAGACGGTCGAGGGCATGCAGTTCGACCGCGGCTACCTTTCGCCGTACTTCGTGACGGACCCGGAGCGCATGGAAGCCGTGCTCGAGGACGCACTGATCCTGATCCACGACAAGAAGATCAGCTCGATGAAGGACCTGCTGCCGATCCTCAAAAAGGTCGCACAGCTGGGCCGTCCGCTGCTGATCGTCGCCGAGGACCTGGAAGGCGAGGCACTGGCGACGCTGGTGGTC
>JANOTV010000373.1:0-7850 GCA_031416495.1 Gemmatimonadota bacterium | reverse complement strand
GAGCAGCGCACTTCCGCCGAGCTCGAAGTCACGGGGTTCTTACCCGTGCCGCTGATCGAGGTCGACACGAGCGCGCCGCCGCTCGGGTTCGGCCGCACGCTCGTCACGACCGACATGTGGATCTGGTAGGTCTCGGCGTTCGGCAGCGTGCCCGAGCTGCCGCAGTCGAGATACCGCTGCATCGGCACCTTGCCGATCGACCGGCGCGTCTTCCATCCGGTGTTCCCGACGGACTTGGTGCGCGTGTCGTTGAGCGAGATCGGGATGCCGAGCTCGGTGTACACCGCCGGAAGCACCGCGAAGACCTGATCGGGCGTGCCCGTCGAAAACAGGCGCACATCGGTGTCGATGTTCATCGTGTTGATCTTCACCGTGGAGCCGCTGCCGGTGGTCACTCGCGAGGTGTTCGGCGTCGGCGCCACCGAGGGAACGGACCCGCCGCCACTGCTGCTGCATGCCGCTGCCGAGATGAGAGCGAGAAACAGTGCTGATCTGCGCATATAAACCTCGTGGGATTGGTCTGCCTACGCTACGACGGAGGACGTCGCTCATGTAGGGACGTTAGCTCCGATGAAGGCCTCCCGGGAGGGGTACGACCGGTCGGCCACGATGGACCGATCACCCCCCACCCAGCCATCTTGAGAGATGTCCACAGACGTTGCCTCGGTCCATTGGACTGCGGTGCCGCCCCCGAACCCATCGACTGATGCGCACTCTGCTCCTGCTCGGCCTCATCGTCCCGCTTTCACTCGGCGCACAGGAATCGACGGACCGCCAGGCGCGCCGCATCGTACCGATGGACACGGCGCGTGCGCGGCTGCTCTATGTGAGCGACCGGCACGAAGATCATCCGGAGGCCAACTACGCCCGGCAGATGGAGGACAAGAGCCGGACCGACAGCATCTTCGCCGCTCGCAGCGCGGGCGTGATGCGCTACGAGAAGACGTCGTACCGGAGCGCCGCGGACAGTCTCGAGATCCCCGTCTACGTGTTCTCTCCGCTCTCGTCGCGGGGGCCCGGTGCGCATGCCGCGATGGTGTGGGTGCATGGAGGCGTGCACGGGAACTGGGACCAGAACTACCTGCCATTCATCATCGAGGCGGTGCAGCGTGGCTACGTGATCGTCGCGCCTGAGTATCGCGGCAGCACGGGATACGGTGAGGAGTTCCACAACGAGATCGACTATGGCGGAAAGGAACTCGCCGATGTCGAGTCGGCGGTGAGCTTCCTCCATGCGCGTCCCGACGTGGACACATCACGCATCGGCATCATGGGATGGAGTCACGGCGGATTCATTGCGGCGCACCTCCTGATGCGCGGCGAGCGTTCGCGGTTCGTCAGCGGTGTGGCGATGGTGCCGGTGACGAACCTCATCTTCCGGCTCTCCTACAAGGGTCCCTCGTACCAACGCAGCTTCTCCACGCAGCGCGCACTGCCGGGCCTGCCCTTCGAGCAGCGCGCCGAATACGTCAGGCGCTCGCCGTACTATCACGTGGACAGCCTGACGCGACCGCTGCTCGTGCACGTCGCGACGAACGACACCGACGTGAACTTCGAGGAGTCGCGCCCGCTCATCGACGCGCTCGTCGCCCGCAAGCCGGGACTCGCCGAGACGAAGATCTACTGGGACCCGACGCCGGGACCGGCCAGCGGCGGGCACACCTTCAGCCGCCGCGTGGACCGCACGACGTTGCTGCGCGACGACTCGCCGGAGCAGATCGATTCATGGAATCTCGTCTGGGCGTTCTTCGACCGCTCGCTCAAGCCGTCTGTCGGCGCGGGGATGCGGTGATGACTTGATGGCCGGCACCGCCAGCTTCGACGAACGCGCGCGGTTCCTGGTCGAGCTCGGACGCCGGCTGCACCTGGCCGGCGTCTCCGCAGCGCGTCTCGAAGGCGCGATCCGCTCGGTCGCGCACGCACTTGGCGTCACCTGCGAGATCTGGTCCACGCCGACCGGTGTGCTGCTCTCGCTCGGCGACGGAAGCGTGCTGCATTCGCCGCAACAGACGCGCGTGCTGCGTCTCGAACCGGGACAGGTGAACCTCTCCGCGCTCGTCGCGCTCGATGCGCTGGCCGACGATGTCTCGCGCGGAGCGATCGGGGTGGCCGAGGGCTGGGCGCTGATGGCGGCGCTCGATCAGCCGGTGACGCCTCGTCAGCAGCTGCTCACCGTGCTCTCATTCGGTCTGGCGTCCGCCGCCGTGGCCGGCCTGCTTCGCACAGGCTGGGTGGACATCATCGTGGCCGGCGTGCTCGGTCTCGTGATTGGCTGGATCGCGCGGCTCGGCGAGTCGCGTCCGCACTTTGCCGCTGCATCGGATGCCGTGGCGGCGCTCGTGGCGACGATCCTCGCGACGGCCTTCGCGCACTATGTGGCGCCGCTGTCGCTGCAAACCGTGATCGTCGCATCGCTCATCGTGCTGATGCCCGGCCTCTCGCTCACGACCGCGGTCACGGAACTTGCCACGCAGCAACTCGTGTCTGGTACGACGCGTTTCGCGGGCGCGGTGATGACGTTGCTCAAGCTCACGTTCGGCGGCGTGGTCGCGTCGCAGCTGACCCGCCTCGTCGGCTGGACGCCGCAGTACTCGGTGAGTGATCCGCTGCCGGTCTCCGTCGAACTCGTGGCGATGGTCGCGGCGTCGTACGCATTCGCGTTGCTCTTCCGCACGGCGAAGCGCGACATCCCGCTCGTGATGCTCGCGGCCGTGGCGGGCTATGGCATCACGCGCCTGACGGGCGTATGGTTGAGCGCGGAGTCCGGCACGTTCGCGGCGAGTGTGTTCATCTCGAGCCTGGCGACCGCGGCGTTCGCCAATCTGTACGGCCGTGTGAAGGGTCGTCCGGGCACGCTCATCCGCGTGCCGGGCATCATGCTGCTGGTGCCGGGCAGCGTGAGCTTCCGCGCGATCGGTTTCGTGATGGAGCGCGAATACGCGGTGGGCGGTGACACGCTGATCGCCGTGGTCAGCGCGCTCATCGCGATCGTGGCCGGCCTGCTCTTCGGCAGCCTTCTGGTTCCGCCGCGCAAGTACCTCTGATGCGACGTCCGATGTCCGTTGGCGCACACACCGCCCTCGCTGCCTGGACGGAGCTCCGCGTGGATACCGTGAAGGGATCGGACCGCTCCGTGGGATCCGCTGGTCCTCACTAGGCTATTCTTCAGGTTGCAGTCCGTCGTCACATCACCATCACACGCCAAGTCATGCGCCGCCTCAGACTCCTGCCATTCGTCGCGATCTTCGCCCTGCTCACCACCGCGTGTCTCGACGAGTCGCCGTTCGTGCCGAACATCGCGGACACGACGTTCGACCCGTCACTCGGCGTCAACCTCGCCGCCTCCACTCGCACCGCGAGCGGGCTTTACTACCGCGACATCACGGTGGGTGGTGGCGCGGTAGTGGCCGCAACGGGCATGGTACCGGTGAGCACCGGCTATGTGCTTCACCTCCGCAATGGCACGCACGTGCAGTCGGGCGACTTCTCCGTCACGGTCGGCTCGAACACGGCGATCATCGGTTACGAGGAAGGCATCCGCGGCATGCGGGTCGGCGGCGTCCGCCAGCTCATCATCCCGCCAAGCCTCGGCTATGGCGACCGGGCGGCGGGCGGTATCCCGGCGAACTCCATACTCGTCTACACCGTGACCCTCACCAGCATCAATTGATGATGGCGCGCTGAGCATTCGAGTCCCAAGTCAGGTAGATTGGGAAGCACCCTGAACCAGGCAGACCACCAGTGGCGAACGACACAGAATTGAACGCGTCGGCCGAGAAGAAGGTCAGCGCCGCCGAATGGCGCGCAATCGTCGCGCGTTACACCGGTCCGGACGTGATGCACTCGCTGTGGCAGGTGTTCGTCACCGTCACGATGCTCGTCGGTGGCCTCATCCTCGGCTACTGGCTCATGCCGCGCGCGCCTTGGGCGACCGCGCTGCTCATCCTGCCGCTCGGCGGGTTGCTCATCCGCACGTTCATCATCATGCACGACTGCGCGCACGGTTCGTTCCTGCCGTGGCTACGCGTGAATGACGCGATCGGCTTCGTGACCGGCGTGCTGACGTTCACGCCGTTCAATCAGTGGCGTCGCGAGCATGCGCTGCACCATGCCTCGTCGGGCGACCTCGACCGTCGCGGCAACGGCGACGTCACGACGCTCACGGTGGCCGAGTACCAGGCGCTCACGCCGATGGGACGCTTCAAGTACCGTCTCTATCGCAATCCGTTCGTGCTCTTCGGCGTCGGACCGCTCCACATGATGGTCCTGCAGCGATTCCGCCTGCCGGGCCTCGCGACGGGCAAGCAGCAGCTTTGGAGCGTCTGGCTCACGAACATCGCGCTGGTGGGCCTCATCGCGATCGGCATCGTGGCGTTCGGTTGGCAGTCGGTCTTCCTGCTCTACGTCCCCGCGTATTACGTCGCGGCCGCCAGCGGAATCTGGCTGTTCTACGTGCAGCACCAGTTCGAGGAGGCGTACTGGGAGCGCGGTCGCTCCTGGGACTACGCGACGGCCGCGATCACCGGCAGCTCGCATCTCCGCCTGCCGAAGCTGCTGCATTGGTTCACGGGCCATATCGGGCTGCACCATGTGCACCACCTCGGCCCGCGCATCCCGAACTATCGGCTCAAGGCGGCGCATGAGGAGAACGCGATCTTCCACGTGGCCCCGGAGCTCACACTCTGGAGCGCGGTGAAGACCCTCCGCCTGACGCTGTGGGACGAGAATTCCGGCCGGATGATCGGCTTTCGGGAGTACCGTACGCTGCAGCGCGCCAGCTAGGGCGGCCGAACGGCATCATGGTCGGGTTCAAGGCACCTGAAGGGCAGGGCCGGCGTTAGCTTTAGTGAATGCCTGCCCGCCCTAACGCCACGAAGGACGCCCCCGCCGGATTCGATACGCTCGGACTCGACGAGCGCGTGTTGTCGGCCCTCATCGCACTCGGCTACGAAGAGCCGACGCCCGTGCAGCTCGCGGCGATTCCGCCGCTGCTCGAAGGCCGCGATGTCATGGCGCAGGCTGCGACCGGCACAGGCAAGACGGCGGCGTTCGCGCTGCCGCTGCTGCACAAGCTGAACACCGGTGCCTCGCCGCGTGAGCGCACCGCCGCCCTCATGCTCGTGCCGACGCGTGAACTCGCGATGCAGGTGTCCGAGGCGATCCATCGCTATGGCAAGGGGATCGGCGCGGTGGCGCTTCCCATCTACGGCGGCGCGTCGATGGAGACGCAGATCCGCTCGCTCAAGCGTGGCGTCGATGTCGTGATCGCGACGCCGGGACGCGCGCTCGACCACATCCGTCGCAAGACGGTGCACCTCTCATCGGTGCGCGTCGTGGTGCTCGACGAAGCCGACGAGATGCTCGACATGGGATTCGCCGAGGACCTCGAAGCGATCCTCGCGGCCACGCCGAAGGAGAAGCAGGTGATGCTCTTCTCCGCGACGCTCGCACCGCGCATCTCGGCGATCGCGAAGTCGCACCTGCGGAACCCGGTGGTGATCCGCCTCGAGCGTGAAGCGCTCAAGCCGGGCAAAACCGCCAAGGTGCGGCAGGTCGCATACATGGTGCCCCGCGCGCACAAGATTGCCGCGCTCGGCCGCATCCTCGACGTGGAGCAGCCGCAGTCGGCGATCGTATTCTGCCGCACGCGCACCGAGGTGGACGAACTCACCGAGACTCTGAACGCGCGCGGCTATCGCGCGCAGGCGCTGCACGGCGGGCTCACGCAGGACCAGCGCGACCGCGTGATGAAGAAGTTCCGCGCGAACACCGCGGACCTCCTCGTCGCGACCGATGTCGCTGCGCGCGGACTCGACATCGAACACGTCTCGCACGTCGTGAACTACGACGTGCCCTCGGCGCCGGAAGCGTATGTGCATCGCATCGGCCGCACGGGCCGCGCGGGACGGACCGGCATGGCGATCACGCTGGCCGAGCCGCGTGAGCACCGTATGCTCCGCAACATCGAGCGCCTCACCGGCCAGACCATCGAGACGCAGCAGGTCCCGACGGTGGCCGACCTCAAGACGCGTCGTCTCGAGGTAGCGCAGGCCGCGCTCCGCGAGGTGATCCTGGCGGGCGGGCTCGATCCCTACCGCGCCGTCGTCGCGGCACTGGGCGAGGAGTTCGACCTGCTCGACATCGCCGCCGCGGCGGTCAAGCAGGGCACCGCACCAGAAGCCGCGGAGAAGGAAGTGGAGATCCCGGTTGCGCATGAGCGTCATCCGGCGCGCGAGCGCGCGGCGGGTCGCGCTGAGCGCGCCGCGCCCAAGCATGCGGGCGCCGCACGCGAGCGTCCGGCCGATCGAGGCGCGTCGCCCAAGGCGGCTCCGGGCAAACGCGCGCGCACCGCGTCAGGTGAGGTCGCGAAGCTCTACGTGGGTGCCGGCCGCAAGCTCAAGATCCGCCCAGGCGACATCGTCGGCGCGATCGCGAACGAGACCGGATTGGATGGGGACCGGATCGGCACCATCAACATCTGGGACCGTCACTCCATCGTCGAAGTGCCCGAGTCGCTCGCCGACAGTATCGTCGCCGCGCTCTCGGCCACGACGATTAAGGGGAAGAAGGTGCTGGTCCGACGGGACCGCTCGTAACGACGTTCACCGGTCGCAGCGCACGACGCAGCGGCCGCTGGTAGAGAGCGACCAACAACGAATCGAAGGCGATCGCGTCGGCGGTGCCCAGGGCAAACGGGTTGCCCGCGGCGCGCCGGAGCACGAGTGCGCGTGAGCCTTCGTCGCTGGCGTGCTGGCCGAACTTCGCCGCGGCGGCGCTGTCGGCAGCGAGCTGGCTCCATGCTGCCTTCTCGAACACGAGGGCGACGATCATCGGCGCATCGGCGGCGACCGTCGAGTCGGCGCGCACGAAGTGCAGCGCAATTTCGCGCTGGAGTCCGGCGGTCGGCGTCGTGATGCTCTCGGCCACGACGTAACGTCCGCGCCAGTTCGCCGGCAGGTCGATAACGATGCCCGAGGCGGAATCCTGGAAGACGTGTCCGACGTACATGTTGGGCGCGGGGGCCTCGTCGGGCCTGGAGCAGGCGAGGCTGAGCGCGATCGCAAGGATGGCGGACGCGCGGAATGTTCGGTCGAGACGCATGCAATGACTCCGGGGTTCAATTCGGTGTGCACTAGGACGACTGGGCGCGCGTTACGTCGCGCGCGGTGTCACGAGGGCGCAGTGGACGCGTGCGGCAGTCGCCGGCAGGCGCACGGCAGGCGCAGCACGGCAGGCGCGCCGGTCGTGGATCAGCCGCGCTTCGGCGGCCCGTGCGTCGCGAACACCGACTGCTTGCCGTCCGCCGTGAATGCGATGACGTCATAGCGGTCGTAGCCGGAGGGAGGACCCTGTTCCATGCCGGGCGATCCGACGGGCATCCCGGGCACGGCGAGGCCGCGCACCTTCGGTTTCTGCGCCAGCAGGCGCTTCACGTCCGCCGCAGGCACATGTCCCTCGAGCAGGTAGCTGCCGACGACGACGGTGTGACAGGAGTACAGATTCGCCGGGACGCCCATCTCCCGCTTCACCGTCGCGAGATCCTCGGTGTCCACGGTCTTCACGGTGAACCCTTTCTTGCGCGCGTAGTCCACCCAGAGCGTGCAGCAGCCGCAGGACGCGGACTTGTAGACGGTCATCGCGGGAAGCGCGGGCTGGAGCGTTGCGGCGTTGGATGCGGCGTGCAGCGCGCCGGCGCCCACTGTCGTGGTGAGCGCCGTGCCCACCGTGGCGCCGATGGCCACGCCGATCGATGAGCGCAGGAAGTCGCGTCGTTCCATGGTTCGTCTCCGTGAGAAGCTGGTCAGCGGTTCAGGCCGGCCAGTGCCGTGATGATGAGTAGCGCGAACTGC
>JANOTV010000372.1:0-18701 GCA_031416495.1 Gemmatimonadota bacterium | reverse complement strand
CGCGAGGACGGCTTCGAGCCCAGGCCAGGCCGCGCCGTTGTACCGCCCGATCGTCCGCAGGTAATGCAGACCGTCCTCGCCATGGCGCTCACGCACCACGGCGGCGGCCCGGGCCACGGTCGCGGCGTCGGCGAACGGCGGCTCGAGTTTGTCGTTGATCACCGCGCCTTCATGCGGCACCCCCGCCGCCTCGAGGAAGGCGATCTGGATTGCCGGCTCCACATCCACATACAGCGCCTGCAGCAGATCGATCTCATCATCAGCCGTCTGCACGTTGAGGCGCACGACCTCGCGCGCGAGCTTGTCGACCGGCCAGCTGGCAACGGTGACGGCGCGAAAGCCACCACCACGCGAGACGAGCCGCTGGACGTACAACGCGCGCGCTTCCTTGCGCGCGCTGAACAGATGCTTGAGCAGCGCCACGCGACGATCCGCCGACAGCGCCCTATACGGAGACTTCGAGACCATGCTCACGCTTCTGCCCACTCCTTTGCTTCCAGCTTCGTAGCGCTGGCGACGACATAGTCGCGGTTCATGCGCGTGATCGCATCGATGCTGATGCCCTTGGGGCAAGCTTCCATGCACTCACCAAACAGCGTGCATCCGCCGAAGCCCTCGAGATCCATCGTCTCGACCATGGCGAGTGCGCGCATGCGGCGCTCGGGCTGGCCCTGCGGAAGAAAGCCGAGGTGTGAGATCTTGGACGCCGTGAAGAGCGACGCCGATGCATTCGGGCAGGCTGCGACGCATGCTCCACAGCCGATGCACGACGCGTTGTCCATCGCGACATCGACATCCTGCTTCGGGATCGGAAGGCTGTTCGCATCCTGCGGCGACCCGGTCGGCACGGAGATGAAGCCGCCCGCCTGGATGATGCGATCGAGCGCCGAGCGATTGACGATGAGGTCCTTCACGACGGGGAACGCCTTCGCACGCCACGGTTCGATGAAGATGTCCTCGCCGTCCTTGAAGCTACGCATGTGGAGCTGGCACGCCGTCGTCAGCTTCATCGGTCCGTGCGCGGACCCGTTGATCATGAGTCCGCACGAACCGCAGATCCCCTCGCGGCAATCATGGTCGAACGCGATCGGGTCCTGCCCGGACTCGATCAAGCCTTCGTTGACGACGTCGAGCATCTCGAGGAACGACATGTCGGTGCTGATGCCGTTCGCCGGATAGACGACCATCGCGCCCGGTGCGTCGGCGCCCTTCTGCCGCCAGACGTGCAGCGTGAGGTTGATGACCTGGCCGTGCGCGCCGGCGGTGCCTGCGCTCGCGGTGCCTGCGCTCGCGGTGGATGTGCCCGTCGCGCTCACTGGTAGCTCCGCGTGCTCAAGTGGACATTCTCGAATGCAAGCGGCTCCTTGTTTAGCACCGGGGGCTTCCCTTCGCCCGCGTACTCCCACGCCGCCACGTACGCGAACTTGTCGTCGTGACGCAGGGCCTCGCCGTCCTCGGTCTGGTGCTCGGTGCGGAAGTGCCCGCCGCAGCTCTCCTCACGGTGCAGCGCGTCGAGGCACATCAGCTCGGCGAACTCGAGGAAGTCGGCCACGCGGCCGGCCTTCTCGAGCGACTGATTCAGCTCGGCCCCGGTGCCAGGCACCTTCACGTCGCGCCAGAACTCCTCGCGCAGCTTCGGGATCCGTGCGAGCGCCACCTTGAGCCCCTCCGCACTGCGCGCCATGCCGCACTTGTCCCACAGCAGCAGGCCAAGTTCGCGGTGGAACGAATCCACCGTGCGCTTGCCGTTGATGGAGAGCAGGCGCTGCGTGCGCTCCTCCGCGGCGGCCTTCGCCGCGACGAACTCCGGATGCTCGGGGGTGACCGGCGCGAGCTTGTTGCTCGCGAGGTAATCGCCGATGGTGGACGGGATCACGAAGTAGCCGTCGGCGAGACCCTGCATCAGCGCGCTCGCGCCGAGGCGGTTCGCGCCATGGTCGGAGAAGTTCGCCTCGCCCAGCACGTGCAGTCCCTGAACGGTGCTCATGAGGTTGTAGTCCACCCAGAGCCCGCCCATCGTGTAGTGCACCGCCGGATAGATGCGCATCGGACGGGTGTACGGGTCCTCGTCGGTGATGCGCTGGTACATCTCGAAGAGATTGCCGTAGCGCTCCTCGATGGCCTGCTTGCCCAGCCGCTTGATGGCGTCGGCGAAGTCGAGATACACGCCGCGTCCGCCGGGGCCGACGCCGCGTCCGTCATCGCAGGCTTCCTTCGCGGCGCGTGACGCGATGTCGCGCGGCGAAAGGTTGCCGTAGCTCGGATACTTCCGCTCGAGGTAGTAGTCGCGATCGGCCTCGGCGATGGCCGACGGCTCCTTCGCGCAATCCTCGGCGCGCTTCGGCACCCACACGCGTCCGTCGTTGCGCAGCGACTCCGACATGAGCGTGAGCTTGCTCTGGTATTCGCCGGCGACCGGGATGCAGGTGGGGTGGATCTGCGTGAAACAGGGATTCGCGAACGCCGCGCCCTTCTTGTACGCGCGGTAGGTCGCGGTCACGTTGGAGCCCTTGGCGTTCGTCGAGAGATAGAAGACGTTGCCGTAGCCGCCCGTCGCGAGGATCACCGCGTCGGCCACGTGAGACTCGATCGCGCCGGTCACCATGTCGCGCACGATGATGCCACGCGCCTTGCCGTCGATGATGACGAGCTCGAGCATCTCGTGGCGCTCGTACATCGTCACGCTGCCGCGCGCGATCTCCTTCTCGAGCGCCTGGTACGCGCCGAGCAGCAACTGCTGGCCGGTCTGCCCGCGCGCGTAGAAGGTGCGCGAGACCTGCGCGCCGCCGAACGAACGGTTGGCGAGGAGTCCGCCGTACTCACGCGCGAAGGGCACGCCCTGTGCGACGCACTGGTCGATGATGTCCACCGAGACCTGGGCGAGGCGGTACACGTTCGCCTCGCGCGCGCGGAAGTCACCGCCCTTCACCGTGTCGTAGAACAGCCGCTGCACGGAGTCGCCGTCATTACGGTAGTTCTTCGCCGCGTTGATGCCGCCCTGCGCCGCGATGGTGTGCGCGCGACGCGGTGAATCCTGAAAGCAGTAGCAGCTCACGTTGTAGCCGAGCTCGCTCAGCGTCGCCGCGGCGGACGCTCCCGCGAGGCCCGAGCCCACGACGATCACCTTGTATTTCCGCTTGTTCGCCGGGTTCACCAGCTTCATGTCGAAGCGATGCTTGTCCCACTTCTCGGCCAGCGGGCCGCCCGGGATCTTGGCGTCGAGTTTCAGGGTCACGGTCTTCGCTTAGTAGAGAATCCCGAGCAGCACTGCCACCGGGATCACGGTGAAACCTGCCCAGACGACGATCGCGACTCCCAGCGCGAGCTTGCGCTGCAGCGGCATCGGCGACGGCTTGGCGACGCCGAGCGTGCGGAACCCGCTCCACACCCCGTGGAAGAGGTGCAGCCCGAGGAACGCCATGGCGATCACGTAGAGCACCACCACCCACGGCGACTGGAAGCCGACGATCACGTTGCCGTAGACGCCCGTGTGACTGAACATCGGGTGCAGCGTGCCGGTGGTGAAGTGCAGGAGATGGAAGACGATGAACACCGCGAGCACCACGCCGCCGACGCGCATCGTGCGCGAGGCGAGCGTGGAGACCGCAGGCTCTGTGCGCGCGTAGCCGATCGGCCGCGCCGCACGATTGATCATCGTGAGCTGGTAGGCGGAGATGATGTGGAGCACCGCCGCGATGAACAATCCGCCGCGCGCGACCCACAACAGCTCGCCCGTGCTCTTGAGGAACGCGGCATAGCGGTTCATCGCATCGGCGCCCAAAAACATCTGCAGGTTGCCGAGCATATGGCCGATCACAAAGGCGACGAGGATGAGGCCGGTCACGGCCATCACGACCTTCTTGCCGATGGTCGAGGCCCAGAACTTCCGCAGCCAGTGCACGCTACAGCTTCACTACCGACATCGGCTCGCGGACGGCCTGTGCGCTCTTCTGGAGTGCAGCACGCTCGTCTTCTGTGAGGGTCACTTCGATGATCTGCTCCATGCCCTTGCGGCCGAGCTTCACCGGGACGCCGAGGAAGAGACCGTTCATGCCGTACTCGCCGGTCAGCCAGGCGGAGCAAGGCAGGATGCGCTTCTGGTCCTTCACGATCGCCTCGACCATCTGCACGGCGCCCGACGACGGCGCGTAGTAGGCCGAGCCGGTCTTGAGGTACTTCACGATCTCCGCACCGCCGTTCCGCGTGCGATCGACGATGGCGTCGAGCGTCGCCTTGTCCATCAGCTGGGTGATCGGGATGCCGCTGACGGTCGTATAGGAGATGAGCGGGACCATCGTGTCGCCGTGGCCGCCCAGCACCATCGCCTGGATGTCACGCACACTGACGTCGAGCGCGGTCGCGAGGAAGGCGCGATAACGGCCGGTGTCGAGCACGCCGGCCATGCCGATCACGCGCTCACGTGGGAAGCCGGTGGCTTCCTTCGCGACCCAGCACATCACGTCGAGTGGGTTCGAGACGACGATGACGATCGCGTTGGGCGAGCTGCGCTTGATGTTCTCGCCGACCGACTTCACGATGCCCGCGTTGGTGTTGAGCAGGTCGTCACGCGACATGCCCGGCTTGCGCGCGATGCCGGCGGTGATGACGACGATGTCCGACATCTCGGTCTCGTCATACCCGTTCGTGCCGATCACGCGGGAGTCGAAGCCCTCGATCGGCGCGGACTGCCACTGGTCGAGCCCCTTGCCCTGCGGGACCCCCTCGGCCACGTCCACCATGACGACCGTGCGGGCGAGTTCCTTCTCGGCGATGCGCTGAGCGGTGGTCGCGCCGACATTTCCGGCGCCGACGACCGTGATCTTGTTGACCATGATGCGGGATGGTTGCGGGTAGGGTGGGGTCTGCGAGGCCACGCGGACAACATCTCAAAGCTAGCGGGGCTGCGGGATCGAATCTACGGCTGGCCAGCGAGGTGGCGTCTACGGCGGCGTGATGCGTGTGCTGACGGCCTCGCTCTGCGGGTCGGCGCCCCGCCGGAGCGTGAACACCGCCGCGTTGCCGATGCGCAGCCACTTCCGTCCATCCTGCTCGGTCACCATCGCCGGCGCCGGATGCAGGAAGAGTCCGTTCGCATCCACCGTGTCGAGCGCGACGGCGGCCGAGAGATCCCCGACTTCGTTGACGCGCGGTTGCGTGCGCGCCACGGCCTCGCCGAAGACGATGCCGACGTCGAGCGTGTACGGCTCGGGACCGAGGCCGACGACCTGCGCGCCACGCACGAGGAGATCCAGCGAGATGCTCCGGTTCTCCGGCAGCGACTCGTACGTCGCCGGCAGCGCCTGTGTGTAGCTCCCTTCCCCGATGGTAACGAGCGCGTCGATGAGCGCTGCGGCGTTCAGTGTGCGCAGGCGCTGCTTCTGCGGGTCGCCGGCGAGCGCGCCACTCTCGATGAGCACCGTGCTCGTGCCCCAGGTCTGGACGAGGTCGCCGAAGGCGCGCGGGTTGAACGCGTCGTCGTATTTCGCGACCTGGCCGGGGATCTCGTGCTCGAGGTTGGACGCGATCCGCGCCGCCACGCGCCGAGCACGCGAGCGGACATCGTCGTAGCGGCGGTCTTCCGAGATGGCCGGCGCGAGCAGCGCGATCCCGACCTGCTTGCCGCCGGGTCCGGCGATGGTGCGCGCGTGCTGGTCGTGCAGGTTGAATCCGAAGTCCGGCTTGAGGCGGTCATGCAGTTCCTTGAGCGCACGACCTTCCGGCGTCGAGAGTCGGCGGGCGTCGCGGTTCAGGTCGACGCCGAGCGCATTGTGCCGCTGGAAGAGTTCGGCGCCATCGGGATTCAGCATCGGCACGAGCGTGAGCGTGATGCCCGAGAGCAGGCGATCGCGCACCGCATCGCTGTCGGTCGCCGCGAGCCAGCGGACGATGTCGAGCAGCGCCATCGACGCCGTGGACTCGTCGCCATGCATCTGGCTCCAGGCGAGCACCTTCACCGGCCCGGTTCCGACGTGGATCGCGGTGAGCGGACGCCCTTGCACCGAGCGGCCGATCTCCTCCGTCCTGAATCGCGGACTATTGAGCGGCCCCGCGAGCGCGCCCCAGTACTCGTTGGGGGTGAAGCGCCGCCTGGTGATCGCCGCGGAGCGATACCGCTCGGCGATCTCGAGGCCCTGCGTAAAGCAGCAATCGACGAACGGCACCGCGCCCGATCGCGAGTTCACCTGCACCCCGCCCTGCTGGCCCGCGCACGCCGTCACGGCAAGGAGCGTCAGCGAAGCGAGCGCGCGACGGCGCATCAGCCGCCCACCTGCGACAACGCCTTCAATCCGCCCACCTGCAGTTTCAGCAGCTGATGCTCGAGCGGCTTCTCCGCGAGCGCCTGCACGAAGAGCGGCTCCAGCGGTTCTCCGCGCCGCAGCGGGTCGCGCAGGTTCACTTCGTGATCGCCGTACAGGCAGGTGCGGAGTCTGCCGTCGGCGGTGAGACGCACCCGATTGCAGGTGTCGCAGTAGGTATGCGACATCGGCGTGATGACGCCGACCGTGCCCGCTGCGCCGTCGATGCGGTGATAGGCAGCGGGCCCGTTGCCGCGCGCAGGGCCGCTCACCGCGCGCAGCGCGCCGAGGGTGCTGATGCGCTCGAGGAGCTCATCGCTGGGTACGACGTGATCGTTCGTGAGGTGCGCCATCTCGCCCACGGGCATGAGCTCGATGAAACGCACATGCAGCGGCATGTCGATCGTGAGCCGCGCGAAGTCGAGCACTTCGTCATCGTTGATGCCACGCATCACGACGACGTTGAGCTTCACCGGCAGCAAGCCGGCGTCGATCGCGGCACGCGTCGCGATCACGGGATCAAAGCCCAGGTTGCGGCGCGCGATCTTGGCGATGCGCTCGGGACGCAGCGAGTCGGCGGAGATGTTGACGCGGTCGAGACCCGCGGCCGCGAGGTCACGGGCCATCGTGGGCAGCTTCACGCCGTTGGTCGAGAGCGCGATGTCCTCGATGTGCGGCACCGCGCGCAGCATCGCGATGAGCTTCACGAGATCGGGGCGGATGGTCGGCTCACCGCCCGTGATGCGCAGCCGACGAAGGCCGAGCGGCGCGAGCTGCCGCACGACGCCGGTGATCTCCTCGTACGAGAGGATGTCCTTCTTGGGCAGCCAGTCGAGGCCCGCCTCCGGCATGCAGTACACACAGCGGAAGTTGCAGCGGTCCGTCACCGAGATCCGCAGGTACTCGATCGAGCGCCCGTGCTGGTCCTTCATGTGATCCCCACCCATTCCTGGGCACCATCGGCGTAATGCTCGCGCTTCCATACGGGCACGCGCTTCTTGATCTCCTCGATCAGATACCGCTGTGCGTCCATCGCGCCCGCTCGGCGCTCGTGCGAGACGGCGATCACGATGCTCGCCTCACCGAGCGTCAGCGTGCCGATGCGATGCTCAACGGCGATCTGCTCCGTGCCGAATCGCGCGACGGCCTCGGCGACGATGTCGGCCATTTCATGCTCCGCCATCGCGCGGTAAGCCGAGTAGTCGATGCCGGTCACGTCGCGTCCGTCATTCACGCGGCGCACCGTCCCGACGAACAGCGTGCTGACACCCGAACTCGTCGACGCCACCTCCGCGAGGAGCGCCGTGGGATCGAGCGGATGGTCCACGATGGCAGAGCGCATGGTCAGCCTCCTGCCACGGGCGGGATGATCGCGACTTCGTCACCCGCGTGCAGCGGCGCGTCCGAGCGCGCATAGCGCTGGTTCACCGCCACCAGGGGCTTCGGGAGGGTGCGTCCGCCGGCCATCGCGGTGACCGCCGCGAGCAGATCAGCCACACGTGAACCGGCCGGCAGCTCGAGCGTAAGCGAGGACCCGAGCGCATCGGCCCATGAGGCGAAAAGAAGGACGGTAAGGGTCACCTGTCAATCTTAACCGATGCAACGAGAGAGGGCGCGGAACGCCGGAGGCGCCGCGCCCACCTCGATACCCCCGAACCCCTGATGCGAGCTAGGCTTCCGCCTCGATCTCAAGGTCGGCGACCAGCGCCCGCAATTCCTTCGACGGCTTGAAGACCGGCACAGGTCGTGCCGAGACCTCGACCGGGGCACCCGTCCTCGGATTCCGCGCCATGCGGGTCTTCCGATTGCGGATCTTGAACGTGCCGAAGCCGCGGACCTCGATGTTGTGCTGTTCCTTCAGCGCATCCTTGATCGCGTCCAGGAATGAATCCACCACGCGGGCGCAGTCCTTCTTGGAGATCATCGGCCCGGACGTCTGGGCGATGGACTCCGTGACGCGCTCCACGAGATCGGCTTTGGTCATGGACATACGGAGGGTTGGGTTGACGCCAAGATCGAGTCCCTGAGAGCGTCCAGTCTAGGACGTTAACTATTGCGTGTCAAGCGGTTGCGCCATTTGCGGTTGCGCCATTTGCAAGGGCCGCGAGGAACTCGTCGAAATGTGGAACCGCATCGTGAGGACCGGGGGCTGCTTCGGGGTGATATTGCACGCCGAACACGGGCAGCGAGCGGTGCCGGAGTCCCTCCACAGTTCCATCGTTCAGGTTCACATGGGTCACCATCAGGTCGGGCGCACCGGGAATCCCCTCCTTGGTGCCTTCGACCGCAAACCCGTGGTTCTGGCTGGTGATGAGCACGTTGCCGCTCACCAGGTCCTTCACGGGGTGGTTACCGCCGCGGTGGCCATACGGGAGCTTGATCGTATGCCCGCCGAAGGTCAGGCCGAGCAGCTGATGGCCAAGGCAGATGCCGAACACCGGCACGCCGGACTCCGCGATCTCCCTGATGGCAGCCGGGGCATAGGTGACCGCCTCGGGATCGCCGGGACCGTTCGAGAGGAACACGCCGTCGGGAGACTGCGCGAGCACATCCTTCGCTGATGTCGTCGATGGCACGACGGTCACGCGACAGCCGCGGGCTTCGAACATGCGCAGGATGTTGCGCTTGATCCCGTAGTCGTACGCGACGATGTGTTTGTCGGCGAGCTTGTCGCCCCACTCGTAGGCCCCCTTGGTCGAGACGCGCGAGGCGAGATCGAGACCAGACATCGACGGGCACGCATCCAGCGCCGCGCGATCGGCCGCGGAGGGCTCCACGCCGGCGCCGATGAGTCCACGGAGCACGCCGCCCGTCCTCAGGTGGCGCGTCAGGCGCCGTGTATCCACCTCAGAGAGCACCGGGACGTTCGATGCGGCCAACCATGGCCCGAGCCCCTGCTCCGCGCGCCAGTTCGAGTACGACTGGGAGAGCTCGCGCACCACGACACCGGCCACCTGCGGCTGGTTGGATTCCGTGTCTTCCGCGTTCACGCCGTAGTTGCCGATCATCGGCGCCGTCATCACGACGATCTGTCCGCAGAACGACGGGTCGGTGAACGTCTCCTGATAGCCGCTCATGCCGGTGGTGAAGACCACCTCGGCGACTGCGGGCTCCGGGAGGGGCGCGTGAAGTCGCCCAAGAAAAAGGGTCCCGTCCTCGAGGAGGAGGAACCCCGGTGTTGCGTAGGGCGCGGACGCGCTCATGGTCACGGCTGAGGCGGAGGAGTGGGCGCGGGAGCGTTCTCGAGCGGCACGGCCGACTGTGTGCCGGTGGCGGGAGCCGACTGCGTCTGCGGCGCGCTGAGCGCCTGGTCGAGGATCGACGTCGGGACGCGACCATGGCTCGACATGATCTGCAGCACGAAGGCGAGAAAGATGAAGATTCCGCCGCCCCACCAGCTGGTCTTCGTCAGGATGTTGCCGGCCTGGCGGGTGCCGAGGAAGGCGTCATTGGATGAAGAGGCGCCACCGAAGCTTGCAGCCAGCCCACCTCCCTTGCCGGCCTGCATGAGCACGGCGGCAGCGAGGACGATCGCGTCGATGATGAGGAGAACGAGAAGAAACGTGTACATGTTTGCTCAGATCAGGTAAGTCAAGGAGGATACTGGAGTTAGTGCCCGCGGTCAAGGCTCTGTACTAGGCCTGTACTAGGCCTCTATCGGGCTCGAACGCACGATGGCGAGCCACTGTTCCGCATCCAGGCTCGCCCCGCCGACCAGCACGCCGTCCACTTCGGGCGCCGAAAGAAGGGACTGGACGTTGGAGCGGGTGACGCTGCCGCCGTACAGGATCGGCACGGCGGCACCGCGCTCACGGCAGATCGCGTGTAACTCGGCCCGCAGCGCGACATGCACCTCGGCGGCATCCGCCGGAGTCGCCGTCTTGCCCGTGCCGATCGCCCAGACCGGCTCGTACGCCACCATGGACGTCGCGACTGAGGCTGGCTCGACCTGTGCGACGGCCGCGCGCAGTTGGCGCATCACGACGGCCAGCGTCTCGCCGGCCTCGCGCTGCGCGAGCGTCTCGCCGACGCAGATCATCGGCGTGAGCCCGGCCTTCACCACCGCGGCGACCTTGAGTCCGGTCTGCTCATCGGTCTCGCCAAAGGCATGACGACGCTCGGAGTGTCCCACGAGCGCATGCCGTGCGCCGGCGGAGCGCGCAAGCGTTCCCGACGTCTCGCCGGTGAACGCGCCCTTGGCTTCCCAGTGGATGTTCTGGACGCCGACTTCGAGGTCCTGGCGTTCCTTCACGGCCTGCACGACGACATGCACCGAGAGGTCAGACGGGAAGAACAGCACGCGGCGATCCTTCCGCCGCGTGTACCCGTCGATGAAGGTGCGCATGAAGGCCGCGGCATCGGCCGGCGCCTGATTCATCTTCCAGTTGGCTGCGAAGATCTTCACGCGCCCGCCTTGAGGTCGAGCGCGGCGACGCCGGGCAGCACCTTGCCTTCGAGGAACACGAGCGAAGCGCCACCGCCGGTGGACACATGGCTCATCGCGGAGGCGAGCCCGGCGCCTTCGACGGCTGCCGCGGAATCTCCGCCGCCGACGATCGTCGTCGCGCCCTTCTTCGTCGCTTCGGCCATCGCATGCGCGATCACCATCGTGCCCATGTCGAACGGCGGCTGCTCGAACACGCCCATCGGCCCGTTCCAGATGATGGTCTTCGCCGAAGCGATCGCGCGTGCGTACGACGCCGCGGACTCCGGCCCGATGTCGAGCATCATCTCGTCCTCCGGGATCGCATCGCGCTTCACCGCGTGCGCCTTGTCGCCCTCGTCGGCCGCTGGTGCGACGATCGCATCATGCGGCAGCGTGAGCCTGAAGCCCGCACGTTCGATGAGATCCTCCGCCATCTCCACGCGATCGTCCTCGACGAGCGACTCGCCCGTCTCGAATCCCATCGCTTCGTAGAAGGTGCACGCCATCGCGCCGCCCACGAGGATGCCGTCGACCTTGGGCAGCAGCGCTTCGATCACGTCGATCTTGCCCGAGATCTTGGAGCCGCCGAGGATCGCGAGGAAGGGACGCTTCGGCTTGTCGAGCGCGCCGCCGAGGTAGTCGAGTTCCTTCTTCATGAGCAGCCCCGCGACGGCAGGCCGCAGGTAGCGCGTGACGCCCTCGGTGGACGCATGCGCACGGTGCGCTGAGCCGAACGCATCGTTCACGTACAGATCGCCGAGCTTCGCGAACGCCTGCGCGAGTGCGTCGTCGTTCTTCTCCTCGCCGGCTTCGAAGCGCGTGTTCTCGAGCAGGCAGATGTCCCCGTCAGCGAGCGCACGCGTCGCCGCCTCCGCCTCCGCGCCGACCACGTGCGGCACGAACGTCACTGTGATGTCCTTGCCGAGCAGCGCATCGAGTCGACGTGCCACCGGAGCGAGCGAGTACGTCGCGTCGTGCTTCCCATTTGGTCGCCCGAGGTGCGAGCAGAGCACGAGCCGCGCGCCCGCCGTGCGGAGCATGTGCAGCGTCGGGATCGCGGCGCGAATGCGCGTGTCGTCGGAGACCTGGCCGTCAGGGCCGAGCGGCACGTTGAAGTCGACGCGCACGAGCGCGCGCTTGCCTCGCAGCTCTGCGGGTGCGAGGTCGGTGATGGTGCGTGTGTTCATCGTCGGGTGGTGTATTGGCGTGAGGCCTAGAGGCTCGCACCAACCAGCTCGAGCAGGTCGACGCAGCGCGACGAATACCCCCACTCGTTGTCGTACCAGCCGGAGATCTTCACCATCGTCTTGTCGATGACGTTGGTGTTCCTGGAGTCGAGCGTGCACGAGGCCGGATTCCCGATGTAGTCGACCGAGACCAGCTCCTCGTCGGAGTAGGCGAGGATGCCATTGAGGCTTCCTTCCCTCGACGCCTTGAGGAACGCGGCGTTCACTTCCGCGATCGTCGTCGGCCTCTCCACTTCGACGGTGAGCTCGGTGAGCGAGACGTTCGGCGTCGGCACACGGATCGCGATGCCATCGATCAGGCCCTTCACCTCGGGGATCACGAGCGACGTCGCCTTCGCGGCGCCGGTCGTGGTCGGGATCATCGACACCGCGGCCGCGCGCGCGCGGCGCAGGTCCTTGTGCGGCAGGTCGAGGATGCTCTGGTCGTTGGTGTAGCTGTGGATCGTGACCATCGTGCCGTGACGGAAGCCGAACGCATCGCGAACAACCTTGACCATCGGCGCGAGGCAGTTGGTCGTGCACGACGCGTTGGAGATGATCGTGTGCTTCGCGGCATCGTACTTGTCGCCGTTCACGCCGAGCACGATGGTGATGTCCTCACCGGTCGCGGGCGCGGAGATCACGACCTTCTTCGCACCGCCGGTGATATGCTTCTTCGCATCGTCGGCCTTGGTGAAGCGGCCCGTGCTCTCGAGCACGATGTCGACGCCCAGGTCCTTCCACGGAAGCAGGGCGGGATCCTTCTCCTTGAGCACCTTGATGCGGTCACCGTTGATCGTGATGGAGTCCGCATCGAACGTGACTTCGCCGTCGAAACGGCCATGCACGGAGTCGTACCTGAACAGGTGCGCGAGGGTCTTGGTGTCGGTCAGGTCGTTGACGGCAACGATGTCGATGTTCGCTCCGCGCTCCTTGGCTGCGCGTACGACCTGACGACCGATGCGGCCGAAGCCGTTGATCCCCACCTGAATTTTTCCGGCCATCGCTGTATGACTCCGCAAGGGATTTATTGAGTGACTCACTTATGGTCCGCACTGGTGCGGGCCCGTCCGAACGTCAGATAACTCAGTGTGCGTGCTCCGGCTGCGAACAACGCGCTGGCACAGGCGTTGAGGGTGGCGCCGGTCGTGAGGACGTCGTCCACGAGGATCAGATGCTTCCCGCGCAGGCGCTCCGCGCGTTCCTCGCTGGCAAGGAACGCGCCGTGAACGTTCGCCAACCGTTCTCCGGGAGTCAATCGCGTTTGCGATGGCGTGGCGCGCGTCCGGCCCAGCGCGTCGGTCCAGACCGGGATCTGCCAGTGTGCGGCGACCGCCGACGCGAGCCGCTCCGCCTGGTTGAAGCCACGGGCGCGCCGCTTCACTTCGGCGAGCGGCACCGGGATGATCGCATGACGCTCGGTCACGACATCCAGCGGCCAGTCGAGTCGCGCGATACGCAAGCCGATCTCCTCCGCAACGGCCGGCCATCCGTCGTACTTGAGCGCAGAGACGATCTCGCTGCTGACTGCGTCCGGCACCCAGCAGAGCGAGCGCGATGCCCTCACGAACGGTGGAAGGAGCGCGCAGACGAGGCATTCGCCGCGCGCGCGCTTCGGATGTCCACACCGGTCGCACTTCGGCGCCCGCAGCAGAGGCAGCCGTGCCCAGCAGCGGCCGCAGACGATCCCGGCATCGCTGTCGTCGAGCGCCTCCTCACAGGCGGCGCAGACTCTGGGAAGCACGAGTTGCGCCACGGCGCCGGCATAGCGACGCCAGCCTGAGCGCGGGGGAGTCAGTTGCGCACTGCGCGCCACATTTCCTCTCGGTCGGGCGCAACGCCGAACCACCGCTCGAAGGCGAGCGCTCCCTGTTCGATGAGCATCGGCAAGCCGTCGTCGGAGCGAAGCCCACGCTGCCTGCAGGCCTTGATCCATGGCGTGCGGCCACGGCGATAGCTCAGGTCGAGCACAGCCGTCTCGACGCCGATCGAGCCCGGAGCCACAGGCATCAGTGACCCGCCTTCGAGTCCAACCGGCGTGGCGTTCACAATGAGATCGGCTGCGCCGATGGCATCGAACTCGCCGTTCACCGCGGTGCAGGTCTCCGGGAAACGCGCCGCGAGCTGTGCCGCGCGCTCCGGTGTGCGGGCAGTCACGAGCACCCGACTGTTGCGCCACCGCTCCACTGCGGCGCACACCGCGGCCGCCGCGCCGCCCGCGCCGAGGAGCGCGACGGTGATGCCCTCGGGCACGAAACCCAGCAGGCGACGGACGGCGAAATCGAAGCCGCCGACGTCGGTGTTGTCGCCCACCAGTTCGCCGTTCTCGGTCCAGAACGTATTCACCGCGCCCACGCGCTCCGCGACCTCCGTGCGTCGCTTGCACCGCGCAAACACCGCTTCCTTGTGAGGAATGGTCACGTTGCCGGCCGCGCGCGCATCGGCGAGCAGGCCGACCATCGACGCGAGCTCGGAAGGTTGCACGTCGAGCGCCTCGTAGGTGAGCGGCAGTCCCGCAGCGATGAGTGCCGCGTTCTGGAACGTGGGCGACAGCGAGTGCGCGACGGGATGGCCAAGCAGGACGAGGCGCCCGGGGAGTTCCTTCACTCGGCGCCGCCGCGTTCGGCGAGGATGCGGTCGAACACACGCGTCAGCTGTTCGGTGAGTTCGTCGAACGTCTGTCGGTACGCGTCGAGATCGCCACCGAATGGATCGGTCACCGCGCGCCCGTCAGCGCTGCGCGCGCTGAAGTCGGTGAGGAGATGGGTCTTCCCCGCTCCGCCGAGCGCGCTCGCCCGTTCGTGATGATGCGGACTCATCGCGAGCACGAGGTCCGCAGCCTCGACCAGTTCACGTGAGAGCACGCGGGAGCGGTGCGCGCTGAGGTCGATGCCGCGCTCCATCGCCACGAGCATCGCGCCGTCCGAGGCGGGAGCATCGTTCCACGCACTCGTGCCCACGCTCGAGAACGACACGTCCACGAGCGCGCGCTCAGCCGCCATCCGCGCGGCGATCGCTTCCGCCATCGGACTGCGGCAGGTGTTCCCGGTGCAAACGAAGAGAACGCGCATGGTCTCGAAGATGTTCTGGGACTCAGGTACGGATACCGGCGACGAAGGCTGGAACTACATGTCCCCAATGAGGTCCGGCACGCTCTCGCGCAGTACGACTGCGCTGATCACCCCCGGCCGTATGACGCGCGGACGGCGTCCACTGCAATCCACGACCGTCGATGCCGGTGATGGCGCGAGACGGCCGCCATCGAGGAGCATCAGCTCCCCGCTCCGGATCGCGTCCTTCCACTGCTCAAGAATCTCTCCCGACGACATCGCCGCCGGAACCCCGGGCAGGTTCGCCGAGGTGCTGGTGATCGGGTCGCCGAGCGCGCTGATGAGGCGCTGCAGGCCGACATGCGGTGTCCATCGCACGGCAATGCCGCCCTCGGGCCCCCGCAGCCGGTTGGGCACGCGGCGTTCTCCACCCGGGAGCACGAGCGTGAGCGGACCGGGCCAGTGACGCGCGGCGAGCATGGATGCGGCGGGCGTCAGGTGGAGGCCCAGGCGCGCGAGCATCGGCGTGTCGCTGATGAGCAGAAGAAACGGCTTCGCGGGTGGACGTCGCTTGAGCTCGACCAGCCGCTCAACCGCCTCACCGTCGATCATCGTCCCGAATCCGTAGAGCGTCTCGGTGGGATACGCGAGCACGCGCCCAGCCTGCAGGTGCGCGACCGTCCTGTGGAGCGCGGCCTCGACCTCTTCGGTGGACCAGAAGGGGACCCCCTTCGTCTCGGGCACTACTACTCCGCCAGCGACTGCAGCGCTTCGGCGCGCAGGAAATCCGTCTCTTCCGTGATCTTCAGTGCGCGTTCGCTGCCGCGCACCACGTGGACCGGCACGCCGATCGCCTCGCAGAGTGCGGCATCGTCGGTCGCGTCGCCATGCGTGCCCAGCGCGCGCGCCTCGCGATGTGCGCGCTCGATCAGCTCGCGCGGGAAACCCTGCGGCGTCTGCGCGCGCCAGAGACCAGCGCGCGGCACGGTCGCCGTGATGCGGCCCTCGGCATCGACCTGCTTGAGCGTATCGACGACCGGCAACGCGGCGACGGCGCCATGCCCCTTGCGCGCCTCATCCGAGACGCGGCCGATCATCTCGTGCGACACGAGAGGACGCGCCGCGTCATGGATCAGCACGTACCGGCACTCGCTGGGCAGGTCCTCGAGTCCGTTCGCGACCGATTCGGCGCGGGTCCTTCCACCGACGGAGATGAGCATGCGTTCCATGTCACACTGGAAGAGCCAGGGCGGCGGATCGCCGGCATATTGCCTGGGCAGCACACAGACGACCATCGCGACGTCGGGCCGCGACTGGAATGTCTGCAGCGAGTGCAGCAGCATCGGCTTGCCAGCGACCCATCGCAGCTGCTTGAGCTCACCGGTGCCGACGCGAGAGCCCGTGCCGCCGGCGACGATGACCACGCCGACATCTCGCGCGGTCTGGCTCGTGACGACAGTGCTGGGCGCCGCGACCTCGCTCATCGGAACAGCTCACGGAAGAGGACGCCCAGGTCCGGCACGCCGCGCACCTTGAGCGAACGCGGCGAGCGCCTGGGCACGCTGCGCTCAGATACATACGCGACGGTCATTCCCATCTTCTCCGCCTCGTGCAGCCGGCGCTCGGCCTGCGACACGGCGCGGATCTCGCCCCCCAAGCCGACTTCGCCGACGAACACCGCGCCGGGCGACAACGGCTTGTCGTACACGCTGCTCGCGAGCGCTGCCGCGACGGCGAGATCGCCGGCGGGCTCCTGCATGCGTACACCGCCCACGACGTTGAGGAACACGTCGAGCTGCGCGAATGAGAGGCCGGCGCGCTTGTCGAGAACGGCGAGCAGCAGCGCGAGTCGGCGTCCATCGTAGCCGGTGCTCACGCGCTGCGGTGTGCCGAAGCCGGCCTTCGCTGCGAGCCCCTGTACCTCGAGCAGCATCGGCCGCGTGCCTTCGAGCAGGCAGGTCACCGCGCTGCCCGATGCCGTCACGTCGCCGCGCTCACCGAGGAAGAGCGCGCTCGGATTCTCGACCGCCTCGAGTCCCTTCACCGTCATGCGGAAAACGCCGATCTCATCGACGGATCCGAAACGGTTCTTCGTCGCGCGCAGCACGCGGTGATCGGCGGTGCCCTCGCCCTCGAAGTAGAGCACGGTGTCCACGATGTGCTCGAGCGTCTTGGGACCGGCGATGCCGCCACCCTTGGTGACGTGACCGACGACGAACACCGCGGTGCCGGACTCTTTCGCGAAGCGCATGAGCCGCGCTGCGCACTCGCGCACCTGGCCCACATTGCCTGGCGCGCCTTCGAGGTCGCCCGTGAAGACCGTCTGGATGGAATCGACGATCATCACCGCGGGCCGCACGCTCGCGGCGGTGGCGAGGATGGTCTCGAGATTCGTCTCGCCGAGCAGCGACACGTTGCCTGCCTCTGGCGCGAGACGATCCGCGCGCAGCTTCACCTGCAACGGCGACTCTTCACCGCTCACGTAGAGCGCGGAGTGACCGGCTGTCTCGAGCCGCGCCGCGACCTGAAGGAGAATCGTCGACTTGCCGATGCCCGGCTCGCCGCCGACGAGCACCATCGCGCCCGGCACGACGCCGCCACCGAGCACGAAGTCGAACTCGACGATGCCCGTGGTGAGCCGATTCGTCTCGGAGCCGATGATATCGCGCAGACGCGGCGTGGCGGCGACCGAGCCGCCTTCGCCGAACGACCTGGACCCCGCCATGCGTCGCGCCGCGCCGATGCCCTTCGCACGCGAGAGCTTCGGCGCGACCATCTCCTCAACGAGCGTGTTCCATTCCTCGCACGTGGGGCACTGCCCTGCCCATCGCAGCGATTCGCCGCCGCACTCGGTGCAGCGGTAGACGGACTTCGACTTTGCCGAGGCCATGCTCAACCCTGCTGGCGGCTGGTCCAGTTCTCGAAGCGCGTGTGGTTCTTGCGGAAGTGCATCTTCACGAAGCCCGTCGGTCCGTTCCGCTGCTTGCCGATGATCACCTCGGCGTAGCCGTCGAGCGCCACGTCGGCGGTGCCGGGCACCATGCGCGCATTGCCCGATTCGTCGTATGGCCGCTCGTTCATCTCGGGGCGATAGATGAACAGCACGACGTCGGCGTCCTGCTCAAGGGCGCCCGAGTCGCGAAGATCGGAGAGCTGAGGTTTCCGGTGCTCGCCGCCGCGCAATTCCGATGCGCGCGACAGCTGCGAGAGCGCGAGCACCGGGATGTTGAGTTCCTTCGCGAGCGCCTTGAGCGACCGCGAGATCTGCGAGACTTCCTGCTGGCGGTTCTCGGAGTTCGCGGGGCCGTTGATGAGTTGCAGGTAGTCCACGATCAGCAGCTTGATGTCCGCCTGGCTCTTGAGCCGGCGCGCGCGCGAGCGCAGCTCCAGCACCGTGAGTCCGGGAGAGTCGTCGATCCAGATGGGCGCCTGGCCGAGCAGCGCCGCCGCCTTGGCCAGGTTCGACGCGTCCTGCGCCGTGAGCGCGCCGCTGCGCAACCGCTGTGCATCCACGTATCCCTCCGAGGCGAGCATTCTGAGCAGGAGAGACTCAGTACTCATTTCCAGGGAGAAGATCGCCGTCGGAACATTGCTTTCGATGGCCGCGTATTGCGCGACGTTCAGCACGAACGCCGTTTTGCCCATCGACGGGCGCGCCGCGATGATGACGAGATCGGCCGGCTGGAAGCCGAGTGTCATCTTG
>JANOTV010000371.1:0-2532 GCA_031416495.1 Gemmatimonadota bacterium | reverse complement strand
CGACGCGACCCGCGCGCCACCTGGAAATGCGAGCTTCACGAATCGATTCGTCATGTTATGGCTTCCTCTCATATCGCTTGAAGGCGCGGGGACCGACTTCTGCGCCGTAGATGACACCCGTTGAAGTGGCACTCGCCGCCGACGCGGGAACTTGCGCATTGGCCTCGCCGAGGGCAATCATCTCGATCATGAGAATTCACTCGATGCCCATGCAGGTTGCCGCCGCGCTGCTGCCCGCGCTGCTGCCCGCGCTGCTACCCGCGCTGCTGCCCGCGCTGCTGCTCGCGCTGCTGCTCGCGGTGCCCACCGGCCATGCCGTTGCGCAGGACCAGACGCCACTCACGCGCTGGGAAACGCAGGCGCGCGCTCTCCTCAAGGAGCTGGTGGAGATCAACACCACGCATAGTGTCGGTAACACCGTCGTTGCCGCGGAGGCGATGGCCCGACACATGCGCGCCGCGGGATTCCCCGCCGAGGACGTGGTGGTCGTCGAGAACGCGCCGCGCAAGGGAAACCTCGTGGTGCGGCTGCGCGGCCGCGCGACGGGCCGGCAGCCGATGCTGCTGCTCTCGCACGCTGATGTCGTCGAGGCGAACCCCGCCGACTGGACCCTGCCTCCCTTCGAGTTCATCGAGAAGGACGGCACGTTCTTCGGACGCGGCGTTGCCGACGACAAGGATGAAGGCGCGATCCACCTGACGATCCTCTTGCGCATGAAAGCCGAGGGCATCGTCCCCGACCGCGACATCATCGTCGCGCTCACCGCCGACGAAGAAGGCGGCCCCGCGAACGGCGTCGAGTGGCTCCTTCAGAACCGTCCCGAGCTGCTGCGCGCCGAGTACGCGCTCAACGAGGGCGGCGGCGGTCGCGTGGAAGATGGGAAGAAGGTCGCGAATGAGGTGCAGGCGAGCGAGAAGAAGGTCGCGAACTTCCGTCTCGAGACGACGAACACCGGTGGCCACAGCTCGCAGCCGCGCCCTGACAACGCCATCTACTCGCTGAGCGCGGCGCTCGTGCGGGTCGGCGCGTTCCACTTCCCCGTGCGGCTCAACGAGGTCACGCGCGAATACTTCCGCCGCCAGGCGCAGATCGCCGGCGGCGAGACGGGCGCCGCGATGCGCGCACTCGTCGCGAACGAGCGCGATGCGCGGGCGACCGCGCTCATCGGGCGCGACCCGGCGAACAACTCGCGCATGCGCACCTCCTGCGTCGCGACGATGCTCGACGGAGGGCACGCCACCAACGCGCTCCCACAGCGCGCGCGCGCGAACGTCAATTGTCGCATCCTTCCCGACGAATCACCCGCAGAGGTGCAGCGCCAACTCGAAGGCGCAGTGGGCGACACCTCCGTGAAGTTCACGCTCCTCACCGAGGCGCGGGACAGCCCCCCGTCGCCGCTCACGCCGGAACTCCTGCGCACCATCGAGGAAACGACGCGTGAGATGTGGCCCGGCATGCCGGTCGTGCCCACGATGAGCACGGGCGCCACTGACGGACTCTACCTGCGACGCGCAGGGATCCCCGTCTACGGCGTGTCCGGCCTATTCTACGAAGGAGCGAATGCGCACGGCATGAATGAACACATCTCGTCGAAGGCGTTCTACGAGGGCCTCGAGTTCATGTATCGCCTCGTGCGGAAGCTCTCCGCCGGCCCGGGGATGTAACGCGTCAGGGCGTCGCTGGGCCTACGCGAAGGCCTATCGCACCGCCGAGTGGCGCGTGAGTCTCAGCGCGGCCCAGATCTCGCCCACGGAGACCATCTTGTGGCCCTCGAAGCCCATGGCGTCGGCGGTCGCGCGCACGACGGTCTCGTTCACGTCGGTCTTCATGCGGGCATTGGCCTTGGGCCACGAGATCCATACCACCGCCTCGGGCCTCAGCGTCGCGCGCAGCGTGCGCAGCGACCGGTCGAGCGCCACCCGGGCGCGCACGAACAGATGAACCATGTCCGTGTCGGAGTCGAGTCCCTTGATGAGGCGCGCGCGCGGCGGGAGCGGGCCCACGATGTCGAGATAGTCGCCAGGACCATCCCAGACGAACAGGCGCGCACCCTCGGGGATCTCGAGGGTGTGCGCCAGTGATGTCCCGTTTTGTCCGCCGTCCCGCGTCATGCCCTCTATACCCACTCAGCCGTGGCGCAGCGCACATTCTGGACGTCCGTCATCATCCGTCCTCTGTGCACTGCGCACGGAGCAGCCTACTGCGTGATGGTCGTGCCCGGGTCGCGCTCCACGAGGATCGAGTAATCGGTGGCGAGGACCGCGACCGCACCGACCGCGGCCCAGAACGGCAGCAGCGCAGCGCCGGCGATGCCGGCGTTGAGTGGCATGTCAAAGAGCGTTCGACCCTGCGGATTCCGCAGGACGATGCGGCGCACATTCCCTTCCTTGATGAGCTCCTTGAGCTTCGACATCAGCTTCGCGCCCGTCACCTTGATCTCTTCCACCGCCTGCCTCTCATGATATGGGGGATGCCGTCTCTACGGACCACATTCCCCGAAAGTTCCTCCCGACGTCGGCGCCCTGCCTGCTA
>JANOTV010000370.1:0-3194 GCA_031416495.1 Gemmatimonadota bacterium | reverse complement strand
CCGACTGAGGCCCGGCACCGCTGGGCCCAGGAACGGGGCGAGGAAGAAGGCCACGATGGCGCCCACAATCACCCCGCCGACCTACATCCATGGCTGCACGGTGTTCAACAGGAACCGGACGACTTCCGCGACTCCACCAGGGAGGGGCGAGGAGCAGCGGGCCTACGGCAGGATGAGTCTCAAGTCTCGCCCGGGGTAACGACGGCGGTCCATCGCCGCACGACGACCGCGAGGAAGGCGGTGCCACCCACCAGGAGGAGCCCGGGCAGCACATACAGCAGGAGGTTGAGTCCGCGTGCCCGGGGCGAAAGCAGGACCCACTCGCCGTACGCGGCGACGAAGTACTCCTTCACCTCATCCGGCGTGCGCCCCGCGCGCAGTTGTTCCTTGACCAGATCGCGCATCTCGCGGGCGAGCGCGGAGGGGGATTCCTGGATCGAGATGCCTTGGCAGACGGCGCAGCGGAGTTCGGTCGCGAGGGCACTCGTCCGCGCTTCGAGCACCGAGTCCGCGCGCACCGAGTCCGCGCGCGCGCTGGCCGCAGCGGTGACTGCGTGCTGCGCGCGCGCGGGACGCGGCGCGAAGAAGAACGCGGCCAGGAGCGCGGCAATGAGTGCCGTCCCGTGGACCATCCGTCGTGTCGGCGCCAGCCCGCCCATCATTGCGCCACACCGCCCGCCGCGTTCAGAAGCGAGTCCACCACACGCGTCAGGATGCGGGCCGTGATCGGTCCGGTCTGCTTGTGCGCCACCCGGCCCTCGGCGTCGAGGATGAAGGTCTCGGGGACGCCATACAGGCCGTAACCGATCGCGGTGCGCGACCGTTGGTCCGTCACCGACGGATACGACTGTCCCCCCATCTGTTCGATCCAGCGGACCGCTCGTTCGGTCCGGTCCTGGTACAGCACGCCGACGAACTGCACGGGTTTTCCCGCGTAGCGCAGCGCGGTCATCGAGAGATCGGCGTGCTCGTCGCGGCACGCGAGGCACCAGGAGGCCCAGAAGTTCACCACGACGACCTGGCCGCGGAGCGCGTCGAGGGAGATCGTGTCCCCGGTCGGCCGCGCGATCGGGGAGGCGCCGGGGGCGAACACCTCCAGAGCGAACGCCGGACCCGCCCGCCCCGGGAGAGGCGACGGAACGAAATTCGGGTCCCTCGTCATGCCCCACGCGAACAGTCCGATCATCGGAACGGCGAAGACGGATGCGGTGAGCGCGCGACTCCAGTTCACGTGGCCTCCGGGTCTCGCTGACGTTGTCGCGCGAAGAGGCTGATCAGTGCGCCCAGCACAATCACGCCTCCGCCCGCCCAGATCCAGGAGACGAGCGGTTCGCGGATCACCCGGATCGTTGCCGTCGTGCCGTCCTCTCGGAAGGCCTGCAGGTTCGTGTAGATGTCCCGGGTGAAGGTGCTGTGCACGTCCGGGGTGGGGACCGGCTGGTCCGACAATGGATAGAAGTTCATCCGCGGTGCCAGCGTGTCGAGCAACGCACCGGAGGCGGAGCGCAGTTCCAGCGTCGCGCCGATCACGTAGCGCTGTGGCTCCTGCCGTCCCCACACGCCGCGCAGGGCCAAGGTCACATCCCCGAACACGAGCGTATCCCCTTGGGCGAGGGTGGCCTCGCGCTCCGTGCGCGACCCGGAGGATGCCGCGATGCCGATCGCGATGAGGAAGATGCCGATGTGGGCTACGTATCCGCCGTAGCGACGCGGGTTCGCGCCCACGAGGCGCCACAGCGCCAAGCCCCAGCCTTCGCCATTGGCGCGTCGCCGCGCCGCGGCACCGATCGCGAACTCCCGGAACGTCGCAGACGCCGCATAGCCGACGAAGAGCATCGTGATCAGCGCCCAGGTATTCCGACTTCCGAGAACGTACGCCACCACCGCCAGGATCACGCCTCCCGCGACCGGTGGCACCAGCTTGTCGCGCACGACACCGGCCGGCGCTCTGCGCCAAGGGAGCGCCGGGCCCACGCCCATCAGGAAGAGGAGCAGGGCGATGAGCGGCAGCGACATCTTGTTGAAGAACGGCTCGCCGACGCTGATCTTGACGCCCTGCATCGCCTCGGCGAAGAGGGGATACAGCGTCCCCACGAGCACCGTGAACGTGATGGCGGTGAATACAAGGTTGTTCGCGAGGAACGCCGTCTCGCGCGACAGGGCCGAGTCAAGGCGACCAACCGTGCGCAACTGTTCCGAGTTGCCGGCCACCATCACCAGCGTGGCGATCAGCACGACGGCGATGAAAGCGAGGAAGTAGTATCCGATGGCGCCGGTGGTGAACGCATGAACCGACGAGATGATCCCCGAGCGCGTGAGGAAGGTGCCGAGGATCGTGAGCACGAAGGTGCCCACGACCAGGTTGACGTTCCAGAGCCGCAGCATCCCGCGCCGCTCCTGCACCATCGCCGAGTGGAGGTAGGCGGTCGCTGTGAGAAAGGGCAACAGGGACGCGTTCTCGACGGGATCCCATGCCCAGTACCCGCCCCAGCCCAGCACCTCGTACGACCACCACATCCCGGCGACGATCGCGGCTGCGAGGAAGCCCCATGAGACGATCATCCAGCGGCGCACGAGGCGCATCCAGTCGTCGCGCCCCACCTCCTGCGCGAGCATGGCGCCCATGGCGAACGCGAAGGGGACCGACATCCCGACGTACCCGAGGTAGAGCAGGGGCGGGTGCACCGCCATCAGCCAGTGGTTCTGCAACAGCGAATTGGGACCCGGGCCGTCGAGGGGGACGGGGGAGACGAGGCCGAAGGGATTGGCTGGTCCGACGAGCAGGATCGCGAAGAAGAAGGTCACGCCGAGCAGCACGGTCATCGCGTAGGGAACGAGTGTCCCCTCGCGATCACGGTTGAGCCAGAGCACCGCCGAGGCGTAGAGCGCGAGCACCCAGCCCCAGAGCAGGATCGAGCCCTCGAGCGCTCCCCAGAGGGAGATGATCGTGTACAGCAGGGGCGTGGCGCGGCTCCCGACCTGCGAGACGTACGACACGGAGAAGTCGTGCGTCACGAGGGCGACGACCATCGCGACCATCGCGACCGTTAGCAGCAAGAAGTTGGTGTGTACGGCCGCGTAGCCGATCGCCAGCCAGTCGCGCCGCCCCCGCCGCGGGGGGGGCGGGGGACACAACCAAACCCACACCCCCCCCCCCCGGGGGGGCGGCCCCCCGCCCCCGCCCCCGGGGGCCC
>JANOTV010000369.1:0-2049 GCA_031416495.1 Gemmatimonadota bacterium | reverse complement strand
CCGACAGATGAACGGGCGCGATTCGCCGAGGTCGTACTGGAACTGCTACTCAACCTGAACGAAGGATCTGCGTCCCGGTATGGGCTGCGTCCGAGCGAGCTCGTCGAGTGGGAGACTCGCGTTCGCGCCCGCATCTACTGCCTTTCTCAGCCCCTCGTCCGGCCGTAAGCTTCCCCCCATGACATCACTCCGCCGATTCCCCGCCCTCGCGGTCGTCCTCCCCGCTCTCGCGCTCCTGCCGGCCTCCTTCCTGCATGCGCAAGGTGCCCCAGCCGATACATCGCCCGCCGCGTCCGCGGTCACGCTCCCGCTCAAGTCCGCGCGGTCGCACACCTTCACCGCGACGCAGGGCACCTGGCTCTCGCTCGACGTCTCCCCCGACGGCCAGTCGATCGTCTTCGACCTGCTCGGCGATCTCTACACGCTGCCGATCGTCGGCGGCAAGGCGACGCGCATCACGAGCGGCATGGGGTACGACGTGCAGCCGCGCTTCTCGCCGGACGGCAAGCGAGTCGTCTTCGTCTCGGACCGCAGCGGCGGCGAGAACCTCTGGATGCTCTCGCTCGACGGCAAGGACACCACGCAGCTCACCAAGGGGAACGCGAATCAGTACGTCTCTCCCGAGTGGACGCCCGACGGCAAGTACATCGTCTCATCGCGCTCGGGTGGCACCTTCGGCGCGGCGAAGCTCTGGATGTTCCACGTCGATGGCGGCAACGGCCTCGCGCTCACCGCCGATCCCGCCCCGCCGACGAACCTCAAGATGCTCGGCGCCGCCTTCGGCAAGGATCCGCGCTACATCTGGTTCGCCGCGCGCACGGGCGACTGGCAGTACAACTCCGTCGGGCCGCAGTACCAGCTCTACGTCTGGGACAAGGAGAACGGCAAGACGTCGCAGATGACGACGCGGTTCGGCTCGGGCTTCCGCCCGACGCTCTCGCCCGATGGTCGCTACCTCGTGTACGGCACGCGCTTCGAGACCAAGACGGGCCTTCGCATCCGCGACCTCGACACGCAGAAGGAAGATTGGCTCGCCTTCCCCGTGCAGCGCGACGAGATCGAATCGCGCGCGCCGATGGATGCGTACCCGGGATTCTCCTTCACTCCCGATTCGCGCGCGGTCGTCGTCTCATACGGCGGCGAGATCTGGCGCGTGCCGGTGGACAGGTCGGCGCCGGCGCGCATCCCGTTCGAAGCCGAGGTGAAGCTGGAGATGGGCCCCGAGGTGAAGGTCGCGTGGCGCGTGGACACGGCGACGACCTTCAACGCGAGCCAGGTGCGCGACATCGCGCCCTCGCCCGACGGCAAGAAGCTCGCCTTCTCGGCGATGGGTCATATCTATGTATCTGAGATCGATGGCGCGCGCCCACAGCGTGTGAGCCGTTCGGATGAAGGCGAAGTGGGCCCGGCGTGGTCGCCCGATTCGCGCGCGCTCGCGTGGACGACATGGACCGATGGCCAGGGTGGCGGCGTGGTGCGCGCGACGCTGGATGCGCGCCGCGGCTGGGTGACGCAGTCGATCGTCTCGGGCGGACTCTACACCGATCTCGCCTGGTCGTCGGCTGGTGACCGCATCGTCGCCACGCGCGCCGCCGCGCGTGAGATGCAGGAAGCGGGCGGTGCGTTCTTCGGGCCGGCGGCTTCGGAGTTCGTCTGGTTCCCCGCGACGGGCACGGGTACGGCGACGCTGATCATGCCGAGCGGTGGGCTGAGCAACATGCATTTCACGGCAGACAAGTCACGCATCTTCGCGTATGGCCGTCGCGATGGCCTCGTCTCGTTCCGCTGGGATGGCACCGACCTGAAGTCGCACCTGCGCGTGAGTGGCCCTGCGGCTCCCGGCAGCGGTTCTTTTGTCGAAGAGATGACGCTCGACGCCGGGCTCGATGAACGCGCGTCGCGCTTCGTGGGCGGACGTTCGGCGCGCCCCTCTGCCAATGCGACGCCGACGGTCTGGGGCGATGAACCCCTCGAGCCGTCGCCGCCGACGGGACCGCCGGCCGGACTCGTGCTGATGTCGCCGAAGGGCGACCAGGCGCTCGCGATGGT
>JANOTV010000368.1:0-3298 GCA_031416495.1 Gemmatimonadota bacterium | reverse complement strand
GCTATCTGGGCCGCGCCGACGCGGCCCTGCAGACGTTCGCCCAGGCCGAGCAGGTCGCCCTGCGGTCGCGCACGCACGGATCCGTCGCCGCCGTGTGGCAGCTCGCCCGTACGCTCGATCTCCCGACCCTCATCGATGCGCACGTGCCGGGACGCTCCGCCCGGCATGATGGCCTGACCGTCGGGCAGTCGCTGACGCTCGCCGCCGTGGGCCGCGCCTGCCAGGCGACCAGCAAACGCGGCTTCGCCCGGTGGGCGCAGACCACCACGCTGGGCGATGGGGACGGGGCGGCCGTCGACCTCTCCTGCCTGACCAGCCAGCACTTCTGGGACCAGATGCACCGGGTCCCTGTCGCGGCCTTGGCACAGATCGAGACGGCGCTGGTGGCGCGCGTGCTTGCGCGCTTCTCGCTGCCGGTGGACACCGTGCTCTACGACGCCACCAACTTCTTCACCTTTCTCGCGACCACCAATGCCCGCGCCACGCTCCCGGCGCGGGGCCACAACAAGCAGAAGCGCCACGACCTGCGGCAAGTGGGGGTGGCCCTCTGCTGTACGCGCGGGGGCCCCATGGCCCCGGCGATCCCGCTCTATCATCAGGTCTATGGCGGCGCGCGCCCCGATGTGCGGGAGTTTGCCGACGTGCTGCCGCTGCTCCGCGAGCGCTTCGTCGCGCTTGGTGGGGGGCTGGACGGCATCACCGTGGTCTACGACAAGGGGAATGTGTCGAAGCACACCCAGGCGACGGTCGACGCGGCGCCCTTCCACTACGTGGCGGCCCTGACGGCGGCCAGTCAGCGCGCCCTGATTGCGGAGGCGACCCCGCAGCTCGTGCCGCTCGCCCTCAGTGCCGAGGAGACCCTCCCGGTCTATCGCACGCGGCGCGTCGTGTGGGGCGCGGAGCGCACGCTCGTCGTGCTCGTCTCGCCGCGCCTGCAGCAGGGGCAACGCCGCGGCGTCGAGCAACACCTCGCGTCCGCGGTCCGCTGGCTCGACGCCCTGCAAGCCACGCTCTCACGCGGGAAGCAACGCCGGTCGCGCGCGGCCATCGAGGCCCACGTGGCGCAGCGGCTCCGCGGGCAGCACCTGCGCGAGATCCTCGACGTCCGCGTGCACGGGCGGGACAAGACCCTGACGCTCACCTATACCGTGGACCACGCCGCGCTGGATCATTTGGAGCGTGAGTGGTTTGGGCGGCTCGTGCTGATGACCGATCAGCACGACTGGACCACGGCCGAGATCATTCGCGCCTATCGCGGCCAATCGGTGGTCGAAGGCGTCTTTCGTACGCTCAAAGATCCGCTCCGACTCGCGCTCCGTCCGCAATACCACTGGACGGATCAGAAGCTGCACGTGCACGCCTTCCTCTGCGTCGTCGCGTACCTGCTGGCCACCCTCGTGCATCACACGGCCGTGCGCGACGCCGACTACGCGGGCAGCGTCGACACGCTCTTCGAGGCCCTGGCCACGATCCGGCGCGTGACCGTGGCGCGGCCGACGGCGCACGGCCGCGCGCGCGTGACGCAGCAACTCGAGGCGCTGTCCCCGCTCCACGCCCGACTTATCGCCGCGCTCGGCATCCCGACGTAGCAGTTAGTATATACGCGACCGTGCCGGTAGGTGCCGGCGTACCAATCACTTAGCCGGGCTATCGCCTGCGACGCGGGAAACTCGCGCTAGAGGCAATACTCTTCAGTTAGAGAGAATCTGTGGTCTATAGTCGACGAATTGGGACGGGTGTCGCCGTCGCGGGCGGAGCGGATAGTTGCTCATCTTCCGCTTGACGCCCCGGGCGACGATCCGTCCCCGACTGGAGTGCACCCACTCGTCGCCGAGTTCCCTCAAGATGGCGCGGAGCGCCCGCGGCTGGTCCTCAGGGGGGAAGGGCCGCCACGCGGGGGAGCGTGCGGCGCAGGACGCGGACGGCGTGCACGAAGGAGAGCGTGTCCGGGTCGCGCGGCGTGGGCGTGGCCGCCAGCGCGGCCTCGTGCATGAGCCCCCGCACGGCGAAGTGGGCCAGCAACAGTCCGTACGCCTCCTGGCGCACGAGCTCCGGCGTCTTGCTGCGCAGGACGATTCGGGCGCCCCGCAGGTGCGTCTTCAGTTCATCGAAGGCGCCTTCGATCTCCCAGCGCTCGTGGTAGAGGGCGGCCAGTTCGGCGGCCGGGGCCGTCTCGGGATCGCGCAGCGTCGTGACCAGGCGATACGACGGCTCCGCGTCGGGGACCCCGGGCAGGGTGTACTCGATGACGCGCACCGGGATCGGCGTGCGATCGTCCGAGCGGCAGTGTCTGTTCGCGCGCAACGTGCTGCGATAGGACCCATCGGCGTAGCGTTTCTCGACGGGGAATATCTGATTGGCCTTGGCTCGCCAGACGAGGGCGGCCCCCGTGGCGGCCGCATGCCGCCAGAGATCGAAGCCCAGAAAGTAGCGGTCGGCGAGGCACAGCATGCCGGGCCCGAGCGCGGGGAGTACGGCACGGGCCAGCGCCGCCTCGCTCGTGGCATAGGGGCCCATCGCCGCGCCAAAGACCACGTGGGTCCCCGTCTCGACGAGGCCCACGAGACGGAGCTGCGGAAAGGCCCCGGTCGCGTTCACGCCACGCGAACTCGAGGGCCGGCCAAAGGCCGTGGCATTCGCCTGGGTATCGGCGACCTCGAGCGTGGTGCCATCCAAACTCACCACCCGGTGTGCGCGATACCACGCGCCCGGCGTGGCGCGGGTGGCGATCGGGACCACCACCACCTCGTAGAGCCGCCGCACGGGAGCGGCCCCGAGCCGGGTGCGGGCCTGAGAGATTCCCGAGGGGCTGGCGGCGTGGATCGTCGCGTCGGGGCCGGCGAGCCACCGCAGCCCCTCCAGCAGACAGCGCAGCACCTCGCGATACGACACCTGCATGTAGAGCGCGAGGGCGATCACGTAGTAGACCATCACGGGCGCCGGCAGATCGCGCTCGCGCCGACTCGTGCGGTCCGTCTCCGTGAGGATCCGCCGGATCAGCGGGAGCGGAAACGTCTTCGTGACGACGCCCAGGCTGATGTGATCACTGACACGCGTTCCCTTCGGCAAGCCAGCCATGGTGCGGGCCATGCGACACCTCCTCGCTGTTGGAGTCGCCGGAAGATACTACCGAAACACCTCTAACTGAAGAGTATTGGGGTTAGGCGCTGCCTCGCGCAACCTTCCACTCCAGGTAGTCTTCCGCAGGAATGCGGGGGTACGAAGTCTTCTTATGAGCCAACACATATGCCCACGCTGATATCGCTCTTCCATTCGGAAGAAGCACCCTCACCACCTC
>JANOTV010000367.1:0-7429 GCA_031416495.1 Gemmatimonadota bacterium | reverse complement strand
GTCTCCCCCCTTCTTTTGGTGATGCGGGGTGATGCGGGGGATGCGGGGTGCACGGGCGTTACGGGTTGCGGGGGGGGACGGAGGGATGCGGGGAGTAGCGTGATCGGTGGTGCATGCGTTCATCATGATGCGGGATGCGGGCGGATGCGGGATGCGGGCGGATGCGGGGTGCGGGGGGCGTTCCACCTTCCACCTTCCACCTTCTACCTTTTAACCCATGTCCGCCATTGCTGAATATTTCGCCACCATCTCCTCGACACACCGCGCGCTGATCCTCGCTGGGGGGATCACCTTCTTCTGGCTCTGGGAAGTGGCGGCGCCGGCATTTGAGTTCGAGTATCGCAAGTGGTCGCATGCGCTCGTGAACATCACGTTCACCTTCACCACCATCGTGGTGAACTTCGCGCTTGCGTTCGTGCTGCTCTTTGCGGCCGACTGGACGGTGGCGAACGAGTTCGGTGTGCTGTTCCTGTTGCCTCCCTTGCCGCGCTTCGTGCAGATGCTCATCGGGCTGCTGCTGCTTGACCTCATCTCGGCGTGGCTCGCGCATTGGGTGCAGCACCGGACGCCGCTGCTATGGCGGCTGCACATCATCCATCACTCCGATACGCACGTCGACACGACGTCGGCCAACCGGCATCATCCGGGAGAGAGTGTCGTGCGGTTCGGGTTCACCGTGCTGGCCGTCTTCATCGTCGGCACGCCGATGTGGATGGTGTTCCTCTACCAGGCGATGAGCGTGGTGCTCAGCCAGTTCAACCACGCGAACATCGCGCTGCCGACGTGGCTCGACCGCGCGCTGGCGTGGGTCATCGTGTCGCCGGACATGCACAAGGTGCATCACCACTACGTGCTGCCTTACACGGACTCGAATTACGGCAACATCTTCTCCGTGTGGGACCGGCTGTTCGGCACTCTCCGCTCGCTCGACCGCGGGAGTCTGGTATACGGCGTGGACACGCACATGGACGCCGCCGAGCATTCGACGGTCGGCGCGCTGTTCACGCTGCCGCTGCGCGCGGGGAAGAAGCGGCGCGACTGACGGCGCGCGTCGGACTGTGTTCATGCTCGTTCCCATGCTTCGACAAGGCAGCGGCAGGTGGATTCGTTCGGATCGCGGCCACAGCACCCAGTCAATCCGTGCGCTTCGTCCTGGGAGCTCCGAGGTGCATGGAAGGCGATTGTGGGTTCCTGATCCACAATGCACTTTGGAGGCCACCTGTGGTGCGTCTCCACCATGGGGAAACCGGGATGGCGGTGTATGCAACGGATGTCGAGCGACGGTGTGGTGGTGGTGGGCGGGGGGCCGGCTGGTGCCGCCACTGCGTTCTGGCTCGCGCGCGCGGGCGTGCCCGTCACGATCGTCGACCGCGCGCGATTCCCCCGCACGAAGGCATGCGCCGAGTATCTGAGTCCGCAGGCGTCGCGACTCCTCGACGCGATGGGTGTCCTCGAGGCCGTCGAAGCCGCCGGTGCCGCGCAACTCTCGGGCATGCGCATCAGGGCGCCTAACGGCACGACCTTCGAGGGGCGCTTCGCCGCCGATCATGGATATCGCGGGTACCGTGACCGCGGACTGGCGCTGCCGCGGATGACACTTGATGCGATTCTTCTCGCGGCCGCCTGCAATGCAGGAGCGCAGTTGGTGGAAGGATGGAAGGTCGGCGACCTGCTTCGCGATGACGACGGGCGCGTCGTCGGCGTGAGTGGTGTGGACCCTCAGGGACGCGACGCCGAGATCCGCGCGAGGATCGTCATCGGAGCAGATGGGCTCCGGTCCATCGTCGGACGGAGACTCGGTCTGTTGCGGCGCTCGCGCCGCTTCGAACGATTCGCCCTCGTCGCGCACTTCGCGGGCGTTGACGGCATCGGCGATCAGGGCGAGATGCACGTGGCCTCCGACGGGTACGTCGGACTCGCCGACGTCGGCCACGGAGTGACGAACGTCGCGCTCGTGGTGCCGGCCGCCGTGATGCCGCGCGCGAATGGCGATGCCGGTGGCTTCCTGCAGCAGTGGCTCATGGCGCAGCCGCATCTCGCCGCGCGCTTCAGGAGAGCGGAGCGAATGGAACCCGTGCGCATCGCTGGCCCGTTCGCTTCGCATGCGCGTCGTGCCTGGGCGCCGGGCGCCGCCCTCGTGGGTGACGCTGCCGATTTCTTCGATCCATTCACCGGCGAGGGCATCTACACCGCGCTGCGCGGCGGTGAACTCCTCGCGCCGTATGTCGAGGACGCCGTGCACGCTGCCGATCATCGTCGGGCGGACGCGGCACTGGCCGCGTATGCGCGGCAGAACACGCGAGAGTTCCGAGGCAAGCGACTCGTCGAGAAGCTCATCGGATTCACCGTCGGCCATCCTCCGCTCATCAATCACGCCGCCGGCGTGCTTCGGGCGCGGCGCGAGATGGCGGACCTGCTCGTGGGAGTGGCCGGCGACTTCGTGCCGCCGAGCGAAGTCCTGCGCCCCGGGTTCCTCTTCGATCTCCTGCGGCCGGCGCCGCGGTGATGCGAATGCTGATCCCTCGCAGGCGTCGTGGTGTGGAGCTCCTGGACGATCCGGGTGCCGACTCCGCACTCGCACTGCGTTCGTTGCGCGACGTGTCGCTTGCGAACATGCTCTTCGGCGGAACCTCCGCCGTGCTGGCCTCGCTCCGCCCCCTGATGCGTGAAGCGGGAGTCCTCACGCTGCTCGATGTCGGCACCGGTGCGGGTGACATCCCGGAGCGCGCACGCGCACTCGCCTCACGCTCGGGCGCGACGCTCGTGACGCTCGGTCTGGAACGCACGTTCGCGGTCGCCGACTCGGCGCGCCTGCGCGCGCAGTCGGTCTGCGTGGCCGACGGGTTCGCGCTGCCGTTCCGTGACAAGGGCATCGACGTCGTCACCTGCTCGCAGGTGCTTCATCATTTCGCGGACCACGAGGCGGCGCGGCTGCTGCGAGAACTCGACCGCGTCGCCAGGCGGCTCGTGATCATCGCCGATCTGCGGCGTTCATGGCCGGCGGTCGGCGGCATCTGGGCCGCGTCATTCCTGCTGCGCTTTCATCCCGTCAGTCGCCACGACGGGGTACTCTCGGTCCTTCGCGGCTACCGTGGCAATGAACTTGCCTCCCTCGTCGAGCGCGCGGTGGGCGTCGTGCCCACCGTCCGCGACCGATGGGGATTCCGCCTCACCGCATGTTGGAGCCCCTCTTGATGCCAGGCACCGTCCGTCCACTCGTCACGCCCATCTCGCTCGGCCCCATGCCCGCTGGACGACGCATGACGATCGTCGACGATGGCTTCGCGCGCGCGTCGGTACGCGCGACCTTCGACGTGGTGCGCGACGTCGAGGCGTGGCCCCGTCATCTCGCGCACTATCGCTGGGTGCGGATGCTCGAGCGCGACGGCGAGGGCGGGGGAGTGGTGGAGATGTCCGCGTACCGGCCGTTCGGTCCCATCGGATGGCCGACGTTCTGGCGCTCGCTCATGGCGGTGGATCACAGCGCGCCCGCCGTTCGCTTCCGGCACATCGGCGGAGTGACGACCGGCATGGACGTCGAGTGGGCGTTCAAGGCGGGAGATGCGGGAACGTTCATCAGGCTCTTGCATGAGTGGGACGGTCCGCAGTGGCCACTGATCGGCCCGATCGCCGCGAAGGCAGTGATCGGGCCTGTGTTCGTACACGGCATCGCGTCGCGCACGATGACCGGACTCGTGCGCGCCGCCGAGGGAGCGTCACGATGATCGCTCGCGCGGAAGCAGGCAGTCGTATGGCGCCGCGTCGCGTGGTCATCACGGGAATCGGCGCGGTCACTCCCATCGGCATCGGTCGCGAAGAGTTGTGGAACTCCCTGCGGGCGCGACACTCGGCCGTGCGCACTCTCACGCGCTTCGATCCCACGCCGTTCCGCACGCATGTCGCGGCCGAGGTGGGCACGTTCGTGCCGGCGGAGCACATGGAGACCAAGCGGGCGCGGCGTCTCGACCGCTTCGGACACTTCGTCGTCGCCGCGGCGCGCATGGCACTCGCCGACGCCGCCCTCGACCTGCAGCACGAGGACCGCACCCGCGTCGGCGCGATGATGGGCACGGCGCTCGGCGGCGTCGGATACGCGGAAGAGCAGTTGGGGAAGTACCTCGAGGGCGGACTGCGTGCCGTCGATCCGTTGCTCGCGCTCGCCGTTTTCGGAGGTGCCGCGAGCTGCAACGTGGCGAGCGAGTTCGGTCTGTATGGACCGAACTCGACGAATGCGATGAGCTGCGCCTCGGGTACGATGGCCATCGGCGAAGCGGTGCGGCAGATACGCCATGGCTACGCGGAGGTGATGATCGCCGGCGGCGCCGAAGCCCCGCTCGCTCCTCTCTGTTTCGGATCGTTCGCGCTCATCCGCGCGATGAGCACGCGAAACGACGCGCCCTCACAGGCATCACGCCCCTTCGACGCGGCGCGGGATGGATTCGTGATGGCCGAGGGAGCGGCGGTGCTCGTGCTCGAGGAACGCGCACGCGCGATCGCCCGCGGCGCACCGATCATCGCGGAGATCATCGGCTACGGCACCACCAACGACGGCCATCACATGACTGCGCCGCACGCCGACGGCCGCGAGGCCGCGCGCGCCATGCGACTGGCGATGACCGACGCCCACATCGCGCCGCATGATGTGGAGTACGTGAACGCACACGGCAGTTCGACCCCACTCAATGATCCCGCTGAGACCGCCGCGATTCGCGCTGCGCTTGGTGAGCACGCCGAACGCATCCCCGTGAGCGGCACCAAGGGCTATCACGGCCACGCGCTCGGCGCGACCGGCGCATGGGAGGCCGCCATCTGCGCGCTCGCCCTGGCGCGGAGCTGGATCCCGCCGACGCTCAATCTCGAGGTGCCCGACGCCGCATGCGACCTCGACTGCGTGCCGGGCGAAGGCCGGAGTCTCGACTTCGATGTTGCCGTGTCGAACTCCTTCGGCTTCGGTGGCATCAACGCCTGCCTGGTGCTGCGCAAGGACGACGGGCGCGCCGGCGGCGACTGAGCCGGCATCGACGCGACTGGGTGGCGTGCGACCGCTGCGGCAGGGTAGACTCCCCCTGCGGGGCACATCGAATGAGTGCCTCTGACCACCATCTGGGAACTCATGCACAATATCGCCGTGATCGTCGGCAGCCTCCGCGCCGGCTCGATCAACCGCAAGTTCGCCCACGCGCTCGAGAAGCTCGGCACGGACAAGTTCGCATTCAATCACGTGCGGGTCGATGACCTGCCGCTGTACAACGAGGACCTCTGGGAGACGCCGCCCGAGTCCGTGCTCCGTCTGAAGGCCGACATCGAGCGCGCGGACGCCGTCCTGCTCATCACGCCGGAGTACAACCGCGCGCCGACGCCGATCATCATCAACGCGCTCGCGTGGGCGTCGCGTCCCAAGGGAAAGAATTCCTGGGCCGGCAAGCCCGCGTCGGTGATCGGCACGAGCGGTGGCGGGATCGGCACCGCCGTCGCGCAGTCGCAGCTTCGCAGCGTCGCCGTCATCATGGGCATGGTCGTGATGGGACAGCCCGAGGTCTACTTCCAGACGAAGCCCGACCTCATCGATGCCGAGCACACCGTCACCGACGAGAAGACGCGGACCTTCCTCGCGAGTTATCTCGGGAAGTTCGATGCCTGGATCAACCGGGTGGGACCGGGTCCCGCGCCGAAGGCGTGAGTCACACGGGGAGCGGAGTGGCCGCTGCGGCCATCCGCTCCAGCACGTGGCGCGACATCCCCTGCGCCAGCTCGTGCTCCCCGAGGAACACCTTGCCGGCGTTCTCCGTCCGCAACAGCACCGCCTCTTCCTCACTGTGCGTGCGCACCACCGTCTGCACCTGCGGGTTCAGTGTGCGCGCCGTCTCGATCATCCGCCGCACGCCGAACGTGTCCGGCGTGGCGATCACCAGCACACGCGCCCGCGCGATGTGCGTCTGGATGAGCACCGCCGGATCGGAGGCATCGCCGACCACGGCGTGGAACCCCTTCTCTCGCAGCGACTCCACGACCTCGCGCTGCATCTCGGCGACCACGAACGGGATGTTGTGCTCGAGCAGCGCCTCTCCGATCCTGCGTCCGACGCGCCCATAGCCGACCAACACCACGTGCCCGGTCACGAAGTCCGGGGTGACGGTCACCGGCAGCTGAGCGAGCGGGTCGTCGCTCTGCTCGAGGTCGCGCGCGCGCGCGGACCGGCTGAGGATCCAGCGCTGCGCGGGCGCGATCGCGCCGAACACCAGTGGATTGATGGCGATGGAGATCAGCGCGCCGGCGAGCACGAGATCCGCGCCCTCCTGCGGAAGCACGTTGAGTCCCACGGCGAGGCTCACGAGGATGAACGAGAACTCGCCGATCTGCGCGAGACTGGCGGAGACGGTGAGCGCGGTGTTCAGCGGATAGCGGAACATCAGTACGAGCGCGAATGACACGAGCGACTTTCCCAGGACGATGATCGCGAGCACTGCGAGCACTTTGAACGGCGAGCTCAGCAGGATGCCCGGGTCGAAGAGCATGCCGACCGAGACGAAGAACAACACGGCGAATGCGTCGCGCAGCGGGAGCGTCTCCTCCGCGGCGCGAGCGCTCAGCGCCGACTCGCGCAATACCATGCCGGCGACGAACGCGCCGAGCGCGAAGGACACGCCGAACAACTGGGCCGAGCCGTACGCGATGCCCACCGCCGCGACGACGACGCAGAGCGTGAAGAGCTCGCGAGAACCAGTGCGCGCCACCTGCCAGAGCAGCCACGGGAAGAACCGGCGGCCGACGATCATCATCAGGGCTCCGAACAACCCGACCTGCCCGACAGTCAGCAGCAGCGCGGCTGAGATGCTCCCTCCGCCCAGGGCGGCGTCGCCGTTCGTGAGCGCGGCGAGCGGCGGCAGCAGCACCAGCACGAGGACCATCACGAGGTCCTCGACCACCAGCCAGCCCACCGCGATGTGCCCGTTCACGGAGTCCAGCAGACCCCGCGCCTCGAGCGCCTTCACCAGCACGACGGTGCTCGCCACCGAGAGCGACAAACCGAACACGAAGCCCGCGAGCAGGTCCCATCCCCACAGGCTGGCCAGGGCCCAGCCAAGCATCGTGGCCACCGCCATCTGCACCACCGCGCCGGGCAGTGCGATCTTCTTCACCGAGAGCAGGTCATCGAGCGAGAAGTGCAGGCCGACGCCGAACATGAGCAGCATCACGCCCACTTCGGCGAGCTGCGAGGTCATCGCTATGTCGGCGATGAATCCCGGCGTGCCCGGGCCGATGAAGATGCCCGCGACGAGGTAGCCGAGCAGCGCGGGCATCTTGAGCCGGACGGCGATGAACCCAAAGATCAGGGCCAGGCCAAGTCCGACGGCGAGCGTGGAAATGAGGGAGATGTCGTGAGCCATCCCTTGTTATAACTGGGCGTGCGTACGACTGGAACCCTCGA
>JANOTV010000366.1:0-4766 GCA_031416495.1 Gemmatimonadota bacterium | reverse complement strand
AGCGCGTCGGCATCGACATGAAGTACGGGCTCGGATCGTCATTCACGCTGGACGCGACGATCAACCCGGACTTCGGACAGGTCGAGGCGGATCCGGCGGTAATCAACCTCACGGCGTTCGAGATCTTCTTCGAGGAACGGCGGCCCTTCTTCGTGGAAGACGCGCGCATCTTCGACTTCACGCTGTCGGGCCGGAACAATCAGCTCTTCTACGGCCGGCGGATCGGTCGTCGTCCGACGGGAGGCTCTCTCTCCGGGTCTGACTTCGTGCATGTCCCGGAAGCCGCGACGATCCTCGGAGCCGCCAAGATCACGGGGCGGACCGCCGGCGGGCTCTCCGTCGGCGTGATCACCGCGCTGACCGACCAGGCGAAGGGGCGCGCCTTCTTCGACGCGACGGACGAGACGCGGTCGTTCCTCGCCGAGCCGCGGGCGGTCCACAGCGCGGTGCGCGCACGACAGGACTTCAATGGCGGCGCGTCCACCATCGGCGCCATCGGCACGTTCCAGACGCGACAGCTGCCCGGTGACCGCTCCTTCGCCTCGCTGACCTCCGACGCCTTCAGCGCGGGCGTGGACTGGGAGCACCAATGGGCGAATCGGACGTACGGGTTCGCCGGGTACGTCGCCGGGAGTCTCGTGCGCGGCGATTCGACGGCGATGATCCGCATCCAACGCTCGAGCGCGCACTTCCTGCAGCGACCGGACGCGACGCGTCTCCGCGTGGATTCGAGCGCGACCTCGCTCACCGGCGTGGATTGGCGGATGACCCTCGACAAACGCCGTGGGGATCATTGGACGGGGGCGATCTGGGCGGCGGAGGTCTCGCCGACCTTCGAGGTCAACGACCTTGGTTTCAGCAGCCGCCAGGAGGTGCTCGACGCCGGCGCTCGCGTCCAGTATCGGGAGATCGTGCCCGGCAAGCGGCTGCGCTCGTATCGCCTCTCGGCGTTCACCTTCCATAACTGGTCGCACGAGGCGCTCGACCGGCCCTGGTCGGCGTCCTCATGGGGCGACGCGCACGTGTCGGGCATGGTGGCCGTCAGCGCCGATGCGACCCTGCTGAACTTCTGGGAGATTGGCACCCGGATCTCGGTCCGTCCCGAACTCGCGGACCGGAACGGCACGCGCGGCGGGCCGATGATGCTCGCGCCGCGGTCGATGGAGTGGAGCCTCAACCTCCAGACGGATGCGCGCCGGCGTATCGCGATCGAGCCCTCCATGGAGGTCTCGCGTCAGGCGATGGGAGCGGGACGGCGCGAGGAGTTCGGCATCGGCGTGACCATCCGACCGTCGCCGCGCGTCGAGGTCACCGTCGAACCCACGTTCGAGCAGTCGCGGCTCGGCGCGCAGTTCGTCGGGCGGACGACGGCACTGTCCTACGCACCGACGTTCGGCACGCGCTATCTGTTCGCCGAACTCGATCGCCGCGAGTTCGGCCTCGAGACGCGGCTCAACGTGACCTTCTCGCCGCGCATGACGCTGCAGCTCTTTGCGCAGCCGCTGCTCTCGTCCGGTGATTTCCTCACGTACAAGCAGCTTACTCAGCCGCGGAGCTTCGCCTTCGACGAGTTCCAGGAGGGAGCGTACGCTGCCGGTCCCGGTGCGCCGGGGTGTGTCGGCGGCCGTACCTGCCGGTCGCCCGACGGGACGCGTTACATCGATTTCGACGGCAATGGGACCGCCGACCATACATTCCGGGACCGCGACTTCAATGTCCGGTCCCTCATCGGCAACGCGGTCTTCCGGTGGGAGTACCGACCGGGCTCTGCCATCTTCCTCGTCTGGCAGCGCCAGCAGGAGGACGAGGCAATGATCGGCGGATTCGACTTCTCGCGTGACGCCCGCGCGCTCTTCCGCGCGCCTGCGCGCGATGTCTTCCTGATCAAGGCCAGCTACTGGGTGGGCTTCTGATGGTGGCTCAGAGCCGGACGATCTTCCCGATGAAGAGCACCGTGCCCGAGAGCCGTTCGCGTAGCAGGAAGACGAATGGCCGGTCGACGCGCACGTCGAGAACCTGCGGCGCCGAGGTTATCCGGATACCGACCACCGTGACCGCCGCCGCCTCCGTCCCCACCTCGTTCACGTCCACGAAGGTGTTCTGCTTCACGAAGCTGATGTACAGCGAGCGTCCCGCGGCAGGCGAGAGTCGGGTAAAGTCCGCCCCATCCGGCGCGAACGCGGTTGGCATCCCCATCTGCTTGAGCTCGTCGTTCAGCACCTTCTCCCATCGGAGCGTGAACTTCGGGAGGGTCAGCGCGACCTTCTGCGTCTGGAGCGCCGGCAGCGAACTCCAGAAGGCGCTGCCGAGGGAGTTGATCATCGCGTTCACGTCCTCGCCGGGCCGGGGCAACACCACGGTCATCGAGAACGCGTCACCACCGTAGCCTAGGTCGGCGATGATCCGACCGTCGACGATGGTGGCGCGGGCCTCACCCGCGCGGTGCATCATCGGCACGTCACGCGGCGCTCCGGTGCGCGGGGTGAATGCCTCCAGCCGCGTGTCACCGCGACTGAACGCCTCGCGCCAATCGCCCTTGAAGTAGATCGCGTTCATCAGGAACATCACCATCTCGCGGTCGATGGACTCGATGACCTTCTCGATCTTGCCGTTCGTGGCCTCCTTCGCCCAGGTGTTGATCGCCGTGACCGCGCTCGGCGCGCCGAAGTCGAGTCCGGCGGCGCGTGCGTCGAAGAAGTTGCGCGCTTCGCTCAGGAACGAGGGAGCGATCATCGGACCGAAGGTGTCGCGGTACCAGATCGAGTTGGCGATGCGGAAGTCCACCTTACGGTCCAGGCCGCGCAGGAGCGTGATGAGATCGCGGTACGACTGGTTGATCTCGTTCCCCGTCATCGGCGCGGGAAAGCCGAGCGTCGAGCGCATCTCGTCGAAGGTCGTGCCGGCGGCGCCGTTCATCGTCATGCCCAGCGCCATGGACGCCGAGAGTGGTGAGATGAAGACGTTGCTGTCCGGGCTGGCGACGCTGAGGGCCGCGAGCAACTCTCCCCCGAAGCGGTTGCTCGCACCGATGACGGCCACTTCGCTCGCCGTCAGATCCCGTGGCAGCGCGGTGATCAGGGACGGCTCGCCTCCACCCTTGGTGCCGAAGAAATTGGTGCAGGCCGACAGCAGCACGGCTGGGAGTAGTAGGGCAGTCAGACGAGACACGCGCATGATTCACCCGCGGTTGAGGTTTCGTTTCGTGCAAACGCGGACGCGACGACGCGCCGGGATGTCGCCGACCCTCTACCATGGATTACCTCCTTGGCCGGGGCGACATCACATCCCCACGGCCAGGGCCACGCGCTCAGGACCTGCGCGATCTCCGCACCGAACCCCGCGGTGAGGTTGTCCTCGTGCGCGATCAGGCACCGTCCGGTCTTCGGACCGACGCCAGGACGGTCGCGCGGTCCCAGGGCGCTCTGCACCGCGAGCGCGATGCCGAAGTCGGCGACGAGCGCATGCCCGCCGTGCAACAGGATGTTCTCGGGCTTGATGTCGCGGTGGATGATGCCGAGTGCGTGTGCGGCCCCAAGCCGTCGGCCACCTCGCGGGCGATCAGCAGCGCGTCGAGCTCGCGGTCAATGCGGTAGCGGTCGGCAACTGCCGTGGCGAGGCGATCGAACGGGCCTCGTCAACGAGCGTGGAGAAAGGGGCCGATCACGGATTGGGCGCGCGTCGCAATGCGCTCGAGCTCCGTCAGGAGCTCCGGCGCCTCCTTGAGCTCCGCCAGCTCGGCGAGATCGGACCAGATCTGCGGCCACGCGAGCTGTCCGCGCTGTTTGAGGATGACACCCTCGATGTCCACCCAATCCTGCGGCCGCGCGGCGAAGGCTTTGTGCACGATGAGATCTTCGGCGGAGCAGGTCCGCAGTACGGCGCCGGGCACCAACTCCACGTTCGTCGATCGGGCAATCGCGCTCGCTTCGAACGGCATTGCCCCGAGGGCGACATCGATGCCAAAGCCATCAGGCGTCCGCAACAGCAGGACGCGATTCCGAAGGGCAAACTCCGTGGCGTCGCTGATGCGACTCTCGAATTCGGTGAGCAGCGCCGCCGCGTAGGCCGCTTCGGCGCCGAACCCGGTGAGCAGCGTCAGGTCGAGATCGTTGGTGAGTCGGGGCGTCCCCCACCGGAAGTTTGCCACACCACCGATGAAACAGAACGCCCAGCCGCGACGCTCGAAGATCTGCTGCACGCGGGCACCGGCTTGCAGGAGCGTGTTCATGTACGTCGGCGACGGTGCAGCCACCGCTGCTGCTCGATCAACCCCGATCCCTGAGAGTCCCGTGCCGCAAGCGCCGAGACCACACAGCTATCCTCGAGATCCGAGGCAACGCGAGCGAGATCAACGGAGGCCAGTTCGTTCAGCCGCACGCGCTCCAGTTCGACCGCGGCGGAGCGCCACTGCATCATCCACGCGTGCTGTTGGACTGTGGTCGGCGAGATCATATCGGAAGTATAGCTTACCGACCCGCTCACTTTCGCGGCGCGGCGGCCAACGTCGCCGACGCCTCCGCCCGCCAGGAGACCGTCTCGGTATCGAGGCGAGCGTGACCTTCGGAGCGGAGGGGCGATGACTCCCGTCTCCCGCACGGAGCCGTCAGGCGCTCCGGTCGACGGCAGTCGGCGCCAACTCGCCGAGCAGGTAGGCGCGCGCGGCGGGCACATCGCGAATCGTTCGCAGGAGCGTGTCCGTGGCCCGGTTCTGAAAGATCGTTCCCCGCTCCCACCGTACGACGGTCTTCGGACCGACCCGTAGCAGG
>JANOTV010000365.1:0-2115 GCA_031416495.1 Gemmatimonadota bacterium | reverse complement strand
GGCGCTGCGCGCGGCACGGAAGACGACCAGCGCGGTGTCGGGGTGCAGCGCGAGAGTCCGCGCCGCGGTGAGGAAGGATCCCTTCACCGGCTGCTCGACCGGCACCCGGCTGCCATCGCGCTTCAGCACGAACCCCGCCATGGAAAGATCGGGAGTGTACTTCGATGAACCGCGCGACTCCACGACGGTGATCGCACCCTGGCCGAAGATCAGCAGGTCCGCGCCGACTGTCTGGCCCTTCTCCGGAAAGATGAACCAGTCGTCGGCCAGTCCAACGCGTGACAGTTCGCAGACCGGGGCCTGCGCACCTGCTCGTGCGGGCCATGAGGCCAGCACGAGCAGGGCGAACAGGGATCGCCGGGTCGTGACCCAGCGATCAGCGGACATCGAACTCGCTCCACCGACCGCGTCCGAGATTGCCGATCCGTGCGACCGGCGACTGCTTGACGGTCTTGAGCATGTCCTGCGCGCGGCGCCTGATCTGGGCAGGTGCGTTGGCCACCGGACCGGAGTTGACGAACGTCGTGCGAGCGGTGAGTCCGGCCCGGGCGGGACGCCGCGTACGGATGTGCTCATGGGAGAGCAGTGCGACGAGCAGGTCATCCGCCGTCGCCGTCGAGGCGCGCAGCAGGATGATGTCGGGTCGCGCATCCGAGAAGCGGACAAGTTCGGCGCGGGCGTCCGGCGACGACAATGAATCGACGAGGGCTACCTGCACTCGCGCAACCTGCGTCTGGGCAACGGCGGGAAGCATGAGCGCACTCATCGTCAACAGCAGAGCAAAGATTCTGGTACGCATCTTGGGCCTCGGGAAATGTGGTTGTGGATTGAGCTGCAGTGCACGACTCAGGACGTGTACGGGATGAAGACCGACGAGCAGCCGAGCTCGAAAAAGGCGATGACGTTGCCGTCCATGTCGAACCAGATCTCATAGTGGCAGGTGGTGATGCGCATGCCGGGTACCCGTCCGCCGTCGCCGCCGCCGCCGCTGAACCCCGGGCAGGTGCCTTGTGGCGAGGAGGCCATGTCGGATACCTCGGCGGCACCCGATATTGGCGAGTTCTTGACGGCGATGTCCAGTACCGTGCTGAACATCACGGAGACCGTCCCCGAACCACCGCACTCCAGTCCAGTGCTCACCTGCTCGTGCATCGTGGGCCGGAAGTACCATGGAATGAGTGGAATGTGCTCCTCGCGGCCCTGGCCGGCCGCGGACAGGATCACGCGGAAATCGGGGCCGGTGATCTGGATGGTTGGCCGCATCGAGTAGCCGGACCCTACACCGAACATCCCGTACTGGAAGTGAAAGATCGATCCCTCCCAGTATGCGGACACGTACTTCGAGAAGATCACGGCCGCGAGCGACCCCTCCGTCCCTCCGACTTCGGCGAAGCCCGGGGGCAGCGCTTCCGACGGTGCCTGCAGCCACTCGCCCGGTTGCGCCGTGACGACCTGCGGCCTTCCCTTCGCCGTCGGCACCGCGAAATCCAGGTCGCGCGCCGTCGAGCTCGCGCTCGGCGGTCCGACAGAATCCCCGCACGCATTCACCGCAACGAGCGCGGCGACCATCGACAATCCCCGAACGAACCACATCCGCTTTGTGCGCATCGCGTTCTCCTCCAGGCTGGCGTTGGACTGAGCCTCCATCCGTCGCGGCACCGACATCTCCGCGAGTGACACCGCCACGGTACTGCTGCCTGCCGAGGGGAACGCTCACGCAGCGTCACTCGTCGTCACGCCATGTCGCGCGCGCGCATCCGCGAGCCAGGTGCGGAATGCATCGCAGGCGATCTCCTCACCACCGGTCGTGCGCAGGGCCGTCGCCGTGATGCCAAGGTAGCGGCGGATCGCGTTGCGCAGCGCGGTGGGCGAGGCGAACTCCATCTCGTACGCGATCGCGTCCACGGAATGCGAGCGCGTGCGCAGCGCATGCGCGACCGCGATCTGTCGCCACACATTGACGCCCGCCTGCAGGCGCCCCCCGCCGGGCCGCCCACATTCACCCCTGCGGTTTGTGCGGTGCCGCCGGCGCGGGGGGCCGGCCGCGTGCACGGTGAGCGGAGACGCCGATCGTGCGAGCGCGAGCCGCACGAGGGGCTGCAGTGCACTCGGGAG
>JANOTV010000364.1:0-3312 GCA_031416495.1 Gemmatimonadota bacterium | reverse complement strand
CGGCACCTGTAGCGTATCGTACCGCTCGACGTACACCGGGATCACGCTGTCGCGTCCGAAGATCGCCGTGGCGCGCGCACTCACGAGCAGCGACGGGATCGCGTCGCGCCGCGACCGCGGCACCACTTCGATGATCGGCACAGGAGCGGCGACCGTTCCCTCCACGAGACGCGGCACGCGGATGATGAGTTGCTCCTGCCCGCTGCGCTGGCTCCGCTCATCGCGGACGGTCGCGGCCAGGTCGTATTCACCCGGCGGGATGTCCACGATGCGCTGGTAGATGAGCGTCTCGTCGGCGCGCGTGGTCTCCCGGAATGCGCTGACGAGCACTTCCTCGCTGTCCTTCGTTTGCACGATGACCTGCGGGCCGCGACGCACGACGAGCGAGACCGAGTAGTTCGCTCGGTAGCGGTCATCCGCCTCGCGAGCGAAGCTCAGCGCCTCGTTCGCCATGGAGATCGTGACGATCGCATGCGTGGAATCCGGCGATACCGAGGCGAGGAATGCGATGCGGCCAACGAACGGCATCGGCAGGCCGCGTGACATCATCCCCATCTGCCGATAGAGCGGCGATGGATCGAAGGTGAGGTTCTGTGGTGCGGAGGACGGTGCAGTCGCCGGCGCTTGTCCAGGCGAGGGAGGTGTTCGACGACCGCCACAGGCGGTGACGAAGATGAGCCCGAGAACGAGCGGGCCGATGACCCAAGGAGTGCGCGAGGACAATGTGCGATGAGGAACTGACGCGGTCGTATTTGGGATGGTGCCCTCCTCGGGCGGTCGATGGTCAATAATCTACTCCGTCTGCCAGCGCCTGGTCATCGCGAATGCTGCCGACTTGCTTGCCTGAGCGTTCACCTGCTGATAGCTTCGCCGCGTGGCTCGCGATCCCCTCGTTGGAACGACTCTTGCTGGGTACACTCTCGTCGACCGAGTCGGCGAGGGTGGAACGGCGACCGTGTATCGTGCCCAGCACGAACAGCATGGCACGGTGGCGCTCAAGGTGCTGCGCGAGAAGCTGCGCCAGGATCGCACGGCGGTCGCTCGCTTCGTGCGCGAAGCGAGCTTCGGCACGCGGGTAACGCACCCGAATGTCATCCGCACGATCGAGACGGGCGAGGATCGCGGGCTTCCGTTCCTCGCCATCGAGTGGGCCGAGGGCGAACTGCTCGAGAGCTACGCCAAGCGTAACGCACCTTTCCCGCCGGATGAAGTCGCGGCTGTGGTCGTGCAGATAGCGGGCGCCGTGTTCGCCGCGCATGAGGTCGAGATCGTCCACCGTGACCTCAAGCCCGACAACCTGATGTACGATCACGCGACACGCACCGTGAAGCTGCTCGACTTTGGCATTGCGACCGCGACGGATGTCACACCGGACCAGCGTCTCACACGCGCCGGCTTCTTCGTCGGCACGCTGATGTACGTGGCACCCGAGGCGCTATCGGGCGAGGTCGTGTCGCCGGCGGCCGATCAGTACTCGCTCGCGACAATGGCGTATCTCTTTCTCACGGGCACCCTGCCGTACATGGCGAAGAGTCCGCGCGAGATGTTCACACAGCTGCTGTCGCAGCCGCCGATCCCGCTCAACAAGGCCAAGTCGGAGATCGTCTACACGCCCGCGGTCGAGACGGTCATCATGAAGGGACTCGCGAAGCTGCCGCAGGACCGGTACGCGACTGTCTGCTCATTCGCCGATGCACTCGCTGAAGTGCTCGAGACGCCGTTCACCAACGGTCAGGTATCGGGTGCTGCTGGTGCGGCGGCGAGCGGCCCCGGCCTGCTGTCGCGCATGAAGGGACTCTTCGGCCGCTGATCACTCCTGCCGGCGGCTAGACCGCGGGCAGCCAGCAGGTGAAGGTCGAGCCTTTGCCCGCGACACTCTCGAGCGTGATATCGCCGTCCAGCAGTCGCGCGAGCCGACGCGTGATCGAGAGCCCGAGGCCCGTTCCGCGCCGTTCGGAATCGCCTCGTGAACCGGCGCTCACCTGCTCGAACTCCTCGAAGATCCGCTCATGGTCCTTGTCGGCGATGCCGATGCCGGTGTCCGCCACCTGCAGCGCGATCCACGACCCGCCGACGCCGAGCAGTGGGCGCTTCGCGGCTGAGCGCGTGTACTGCGTCATCGCGCCATCCGGCACGTAGATGGCGCGCACGGTGATGCCGCCGACGGGCGTGAACTTCACTGCGTTGCCGAGCAGGTTCACGAGGATGTGCCGCAGGTGCGTGGGGTCGGTGCTGAGCCGCGGGAGTGTGGAGGGGATCTGCAGGGAGAGCGAGAGTCCCTTCTCGATGATCAGCGGCTCGACCTCACTCGCGACATCGATCACGAACGCACGCAGCGAGAGCGGCTCACGATGCACGTCGAGGCGCCCCGCCGAGAGCTTCGCGAGATCGAGCACCTGGTCCACCAGCGCCTGCAGATGTTCTGCGGAGGCCTGGATGCGCTCCACGGGGCTGATCATCCGCGGACCGAGCTCGCCGTATGAGCCGTCGCGCAGCAGGTCCACGAATCCCACGATCGCGGCGAGCGGTGTGCGCAGCTCGTGCGAGACGTTGGCGAGGAACTCGCTTTTCGCGCGATTCGCGCGGGACAGCTCGAACGAGAGATGTTCGAGCTCGCTGCTGCGCTCCTTGAGCCGACGGCGCTGCGCGCGTTCGTACATGAGGAACGCGAGAAGGCCGGCGGCCACCACCACGCCGATCAGCCCGATGAACATCGACCACTCATTGACCAGTTCACCGGCAAAGGATACCCTCCCCGACATGGACCAACACTCGCGCCTCCTCGATCTGCTCGCCACGCGCAGCGCGCGCCGCGGCAGCTTCACGCTCGCGTCCGGTCGTCAGTCGGACCTGTACATCGACTGTCGTCCGACGACGATGCACCCCGAAGGCCTCTCGCTCATCGGACCGCTCGGCCTGCATGCGATCGGTGAGATGGCGTGGCATCCGGATTCCGTCGGAGGCCTCACACTGGGCGCCGACCCCGTGAGCTATGCGATCGCGTATGCGAGCCAGCTCGCCGGACTTCCGGTCCGCGCATTCACAGTGCGGAAGGAAGCGAAAACCCACGGTACTGGCAAGCTGATCGAGGGCGCGTACGAACACGGTGACCGTGTGGTGGTCATCGAGGATGTCATCACCACGGGCGGCTCAGCGCTCAAGGCCATCGAGTCCGTGCGCGCGGTCGGCGGGCAGGTCGTCGGTGTGCTCGCGGTGGTCGATCGCGAGGAAGGCGGGCGCGAGGCGATCGAGGCGACCGGTGTGCCCGTGACGACGCTGGCGACGGCACGCGAGATCGTCGCTCGCCTCTAG
>JANOTV010000363.1:0-1906 GCA_031416495.1 Gemmatimonadota bacterium | reverse complement strand
GTCTGATCGACCGGCGGCTCCACCAGTTGTCGCACCGGCGCGCACCGGTCGACGAGGTGATGGCGTTGACCAACAGTTAGGGGTGGCTCCGCTTCTTCGGACAGATTTCTCGTCGGGATGAGTGGATCTGCCGCGGCGGTTGATGCTGCTGATCTCTTCGCTCCTGGTTAATCGTACACCCGAACCGCGGTCTGCCGCCGCAGGCGGCAGAAGCGCTTCGGGTTTCTGGTTCGACGTCATGGCTCAGGCCGCACTCGGCGTCGCGGCCGCGAGTCCGTCGAAGTACACCTCGTCCGGCGTCTGGTACTCGAGGGACTGATGAGAACGGCGCGCGTTGTAAAAGCTGAAGTACCGGGTCAGGGCCGTCCGGGCCTCCGTGCCGTTCGTGTAGGCGTGCAGGTAAACCTCTTCGTACTTGACGCTGCGCCACAGCCGCTCGATGAATACGTTATCGATCCAGCGGCCCTTGCCGTCCATGCTGATCGCGACGCCGGCGTCCTTCAGAACCTTGATCCATTCATCGCTGGTGAACTGCGAGCCTTGGTCGGTGTTGAAGATCTCGGGTCCGCCGAACTTCGCCAGCGCCTCCTCGAGCGCGGCGACGCAGAAGTCCGCCGTCAGCGTGTTCGAGAGCCGGAACGCCAGCACCTTGCGGCTGGCGACGTCGAGGATCGCGACCAGGTACATAAATCCGTGCGCCATCGGCAAATAAGTGATGTCGCTCGCCCAGACCTGGTTGGGCCGCTCGATCGCAAGGCCCGAGAGCAGATACGGGTAGATCGCCGCCCCGCGCGCCGGGATACTGGTCCGTGGCCGGCGATACAACGCCTCAATGCCCATCCGGCGCATCAGCGTCGCCACGTGCCGGCGGCCGACCGCGTGGCCCTCCCGCCGGAGCGCGGCGGCGAGTTTGCGGGAGCCGTAGAACGGCAACTCCAGGTGCAGCTCGTCGAGCCGCCGCATCAGCAGCAGATCCCGCTCAGACACCGGCCGCGGCGTGTAATACACGCTCGACCGGCTGAGCTCGAGAAGCTCGGCTTGGCGCTTCACCGGCACCTCAGCGCCCCGCTCGATCATCGCTTGGCGCTCAGGCCGGGGAACTTCCCGAGCGCGCCTTCTAAAAAATCCCGCTCGACGGTCAGCTCGCCGATCTTCTCGTGCAGTTCCCGGATCCGTTCCCGGCCGTCGGCGGCGATCGCGTTGCCGCCGAAGATCGCCGCCGCGTTCTCCAGCAGCTGGCTCTTCCAGGCCGTCACCTGGTTCGGATGGACCTCGTGGTGTGCCGCAATCTCGGCCACCGTCTTCTCACCCCGGATCGCTTCCAGCGCCACCCGGGCCTTGAACGCCGCTGCGTGGTTCCGTCTCGGCTTCTTCATGGAAACTGCTCCTTTGTCCTCGGTTGGCCCGAGCAGCATTTCCACTGATACCCGTGTCCGAAAAACCGGAGCCACCTCTTGGCGCGAATCGCGGTAGGCGGCTTCCAGCACGAAACCAACACTTTCGCGAAGCTCGAGACCGGGCTGGCGCAATTCATCGAGCCGGATGCGTGGCCGGGCCTGGTGCGCGGCCTTGAGATGCTCGAAGCGATCGCGGGCATCAATCTTCCCGCTGCAGGCTTCGTTGGCGAGGCCAGCGCGTTGGGGCACCGGATCGTGCCGCTCCTGTGGTGCGCGGCTCAGCCCGCCGGCCGCGTCACGCGCGAGGCCTTCGAGACCATCAGCGCGTTGCTGCTTGCGCGCCTCGCCGATGCCGGACCCTGTGACGCTGTCTACCTGGATCTGCACGGCGCCATGGTGGCGGAACATCTCGACGATGCGGACGGAGAGTTGTTGCGCCGCGTGCGCGCAGCCGTCGGGCCCTCCGTGCCGGTCGTCGCAAGCCTCGATTTTCACGCCAACATCTCGCC
>JANOTV010000362.1:0-3237 GCA_031416495.1 Gemmatimonadota bacterium | reverse complement strand
GGGCGGCGACTACGAGCAGGAGGTCGTCCGTCTCGATGATCCATCACAGGTCGCGCGGCAATGGGCGAACGCGGGATTCACACGACTGCATGTGGTCGATCTCGACGCGGCCACCGGTCGCGGCGAGAACTACGGCGTCGTGCGCGACGTACTCGGCGCGACCTCACTGCCCGTGCAGGTGGGCGGCGGCGTTCGCGATGACGAGACGATCTCGCGCCTTCTCTCGGATGGCGCCGAGCGCGTGGTGGTCGGCACTCGTGGCGTGGAGGACCCCGCATGGCTTGCGGAGCAGGCGGTGCGTTTTCCGGGTCGCATCATCCTCGCGGCGGACGTGAAGGAGCGGCGTGTGGTGACGCGCGGATGGAGCGCGAATACCGAGCGCGACATCCTCGATCTCCTGTCGGAACTTGAGCCGATCGCACTGGCCGGCGTCCTCGTGACCGCCATAGATATGGAAGGGCGCATGCAGGGCACCGATCTCTCGCTCATGGAGGACGTCGTGCAATCCGCCGTCTGGCCGGTGATCGCATCCGGCGGCGTGGCAAGCATGCTCGACCTGCGCAATCTCGAGGAGCGCGGCGTGTCGGCCGTGGTGCTCGGCATGGCGCTCTACACCAGCGCGCTCGATCCGCGGATGGTGGCCGAGGAGTTCTGCGCATGAGATCCCGCGACAGATCCGGAGCAACATCCAATCCACCCATGACGAAGACACTCGAGCGCCGCACCAGCGAGACCACCGTGCGCGTAACGGCAGCCCTCGGCACCGGACTCGCCTCGGTGCAGACCACCGTGCCATTCCTCGATCACATGATGGTCGCGCTCACTCGGTACTCGGGGATCGACCTCACGATTGCCGCGAGCGGAGATCTCCGGCATCACATCATCGAGGACGTCGCGTTGGTGGTGGGACCGGCCATCGCGGCGATCATCCCTGCGACGGCGGCGCGCTACGGCGATCACACCGTGCCGATGGACGAGGCGCTCGTGCAGGCGGTCATCGACGTGGGTGGTCGTCCGTTCTATCAGGGCCCGTTGCCGAGCTCGCTCTATGACCACTGGATGCGCTCGTTCTGCGATGCTGCGAAGTTCACGCTGCATCTGCGTGTGCTGCGCGGGAGGGACCGTCACCACATCGTCGAGGCCGGCTTCAAGGCGCTCGGTCTGGCGCTGCGCCAGGCTGCGGTCGAATCGGGTGCCGTGTTCAGCACGAAGGGTGCCGTGTCGCTGGAGGTCGAGTGACGCTCACCCGCCGGCTGATCGTGTGTCTCGACGTGCAGGACGGCCGCGTGGTGAAGGGCACCGGCTTCAGGTCGTTGCGTGACGTGGGTGATCCCGTGGAGCTCGCCATGCGGTATGAAGCGGAGGGCGCCGATGAGATCGCATTTCTTGACATCTCCGCGACGTACGAGGCGCGCGGTCATCTGCTCGAAGTGACGCGGCGCACCGCCGAGCAACTCTTCATCCCGCTCACCATCGGCGGCGGCATGCGCACCCTCGCTGACATCACGGCGGCGCTCCGCGCAGGTGCGGACAAGGTGAGTGTCAACTCCGCAGCTGTATCACGCCCCGAGATCCTCACCGAGGGCGCCGCGCTTTACGGTGCGCAGTGCATCGTGGCGAGCATCGACGCGCGCCGCGAGGGCGATGGGTGGCGCGTGTACACCAGCGGCGGACGCACGCGCACCGAGCTCGATGCGGTCGAGTGGGCGCGCGAGTGCGTGGCACGCGGCGCCGGCGAGATCCTGCTCACCAGCATCGATCGCGACGGTGCGCGCGACGGCTACGACATCGCGCTCACCCGCGTGGTGGCGGATGCCGTCCAGGTGCCGGTCATCGCCTCCGGTGGCGCAGGACGTGCGGAGCATCTCTCCACTGCCGTCATCGAAGGCGGCGCGGACGCCGTGCTCGTCGCCGGCATTCTCCACGACGGCGTCGTCACCGTGAAGGAACTCAAGTCAACGATGCGGGCCGCGATGATCCCGGTTCGCGAGGTAGCCGCATGAGCACATCACTGCTCGACTCCGTCCAGGCGGTTGCGCGCGCGGCCGGCGATGTCGCGATGTCGCACTTCCGCACTTCTCTCACGGTGGATTCGAAGGGCGATGGATCGCCCGTGACGGCCGCTGACCGCGAAGCCGAGCAGGTGGCGCGCACCATGATCGCCGCACGCTTCCCCGCCGACGGGATACTCGGCGAGGAATTCGGCGATACTCCCGGAACGAGCGGACGCCGCTGGTATCTCGACCCCATCGATGGCACACTCAGCTTCATCCACGGCGTACCGCTCTGGGGAACGCTCGTCGCCGTCGCGGAAGGGGAGCGCGTGCTCGCCGGAGCCGCCTACTTTCCCGCGGTCGGTGAGATCATCACCGCGGCACCTGGCGCCGGCTGCTGGTGGAACGGGCGTCGCGCACAGGTGAGCGACACATCCACGCTGGCCGGAGCGACCGTCCTCATCACCGATGAGCGTACTTTCAGGCGGCAGTCCCAGCGCGAAGGCTGGCGTACGCTCACTGGCGAAGCCTCGGTCGCGCGCACGTGGGGAGACTGCTTCGGATACCTGCTCGTTGCCACCGGCCGCGCTGAGGTGATGGTGGACCCGGTGATGAACCCGTGGGATGCCGCCTGTTTTCAGCCGATCATCGAAGAGGCCGGTGGGTCGTTCACCGACCTCAGCGGGAAGCGCACCGCATTCGGCGGCAGCGTGGTCGCGACCAACGCCGCACTTCGCAAGATCGTCCGGGACTACTTCGATGATTGACATTGAGGCGCTGAACTTCGCCAAGGGCGACGGTCTCGTGACCGTGGTCGCACAGGATGCACTCAGCGGCGCGGTGCTGATGGTCGCGCACGCGGACCGCGAGGCGATCGCGCGGACGATCGCGAGCGGCGAGATGCACTACCGTTCGCGCACGCGCGGCGCGTGGCACAAGGGCGCCACGAGCGGGAACGTGCAGCGCGTGGTGTCGCTCACGGCCGACTGCGATGGCGATGCGGTGCTCGCGCGGGTGCTCGCCGCCGGTCCCACGTGTCATGTGGGAAGCACGAGCTGCTTCGGCGCTGGTGAAGGCGATGCGCTGGGAACGCTCGACGCGACCATCGCGCGGCGGCGCGCCGCGGCACTGCCCGCTGCACTCGAAGAGCCGGGCTACACTGGCCGCCTGCTCGCCGATCGCAATCTCAGGCTGAAGAAGATCGGCGAGGAAGCAGCCGAACTCGTCACTGCCTGCGCCGACT
>JANOTV010000361.1:0-2433 GCA_031416495.1 Gemmatimonadota bacterium | reverse complement strand
GCGTGGGTCCTCTACGGCCTGGCGTTCCGGGAGCTCTCCGTCGCGATACTCGGCGGTGCCTCTGGAGATGCAGCCACCTACGTGGCAGTTTTCACCTTGTCCTATCTGCTCGGATTCATCGTTCTGCTCGCGCCCGGCGGTCTCGTCGTGCGCGAGGTGTCCCTGGCCACGCTGTTGGTCGCTGCGGGGATCTCGGCTGGAGCTGAAGCCGCCGTGCTCGTGATCGCGTCACGCCTGTGGCTCACCGTCCTGGAGATCGTTCCGGGACTCCTCTTTCTCGCGTTCGCCAGACCGTTGAGCGGATCGAACAGCGAGACCAAGATTGTCCTCCCGTGAATATCCTCGCCACTCATCGATGACGCCGATCTCCCCGCCGCCAGCTCCCCGTTACGCCTTCAGCTGGGCAGCGCTCGCCTGCGTGCTGGCCGCACTGACGCTCGCGTATCCGGCCCTGAGCGGAGGGTTCCTCGTGAACCCCGTGAGCGACCAGTACATCGCGGGGTACGCGTTCCGCGAGTTCGCTGCCGCCTCGCTGCGTGAGGGCAACGGGTTCCCGCTTTGGAATCCCTACCTCTTCGGCGGCATGCCGTACGTCGCCGCCATGCATGGTGACATCTTCTACCCGACGTTCCTGCTGCGCATGGTGATGCCGACCGATGCCGCGATGACGTGGGGAATGATCCTGCACCTCATCCTTGCGGGCGTCGCGACGTATTCGTTCCTGCGACTGATCGGCGTGAGCTTCCATGCGGCGCTCGTGGGCGGTCTCGCGTACATGATGAGCGGCCAGGTGGCCTCGCTCGTCTCGCCGGGCCACGACGGCAAGCTATTCGTCTCCGCGCTACTGCCCGTCACGCTGATGATCCTCACGTGGGGGATCCGCGATGCGAAGCACTGGGCGTGGGGCGCGCTGGCGCTCGTCGTAGGATTGGGCGTGCTCTCGCCGCATCCGCAACTGTTGCAGTACCTCCTCCTCGCCAGCGGCGCGTGGGCGCTCTTCGTTGCATTCGGCGGGGCGGGGAACGCCCTCTCCGGTCGCGACAAGGTCATGCGCCTTGGCCTCGCATTCTGTGCGGTGCTGCTGGGTGCGACCATCGGCGCCATCCAGTACCTGCCGGTGATGGAGTACGTGGAGTGGTCGCCGCGCGCCGGTGGCCGCGACTACGCGTACGCGACGAGTTTCTCGATGCCCATCGAGGAGCTGTTCAATACGTATCTGCCGCAGTTCACCGGGATCCTCGAGAACTATTGGGGGCGGAACGCCATCCATTTCCATTCCGAGTATCTCGGCGCCGGCGTGCTTGCGCTCGCCACGGCAGCATTCGGCGCTTCGGTGGTCGCTGGACGTCGCCGGCTCATCTGGTTCTGGATCGGCGCCCTCATCGTGAGCGTGCTTTGGGCGCTTGGCGGCAACACGCCGTTCTATCACCTCGTCTATGCGATCGTGCCGGGCTCGAAGTTCTTCCGCGCGCCGAGCACCATCTTCTTCATCTCGACGTTCTCGGTGGCGATGCTTGCTGCGTTCGGGACCGAACGCGCGCTCTCGGGGCAGCTGTCCAGACGCTGGAGCCTTGTGGTGCTGGGCGTCGGGGGTGCCATCGCGCTCTTCGCGACGGTCGGTGGGCTGCAGCAGCTCGCACTGAGCATCGCCATCCCGCAGCAACTCGATCGGGTTGACGCGAACACGAGTGCGGTGGTTGCCGGTGCCTGGCGTTCATTCATCTTCCTCGCCGCGACGGTCGCGGCGCTCTGGGCGCTGTCGACTCAGCGCCTCACGGCGACCGTCGCCGGATGGGCGTTGGCCGCGCTCATCGTGGCGGACCTGTGGAGCGTCGAACGCCTGTACTTCCGCTTCTCGGCGCCCGCGTCCGAGCTATATGCGACTGATCCTGCCATCGATCACATCCGGCGGGAGACGCAGCCCGTGCGAGTGGTCGCGACTCCGCTGGCCGAAGGTGCCGCATACCACGACCCGAATCTCTTCGGCGATGGGTTGATGACGCACAACATCCGCGTCACGACCGGCTATCACGGCAACGAGCTCGGCCGGTATCAGACCTTCGGCGCGAAGGACCAGAACTGGGCGCAGCTGTTCAACCCGACGTTCTGGGGCCTCGCGAACGTGAAGTACATCTACACGAACATCGACAGCATCCCGTTCCCGGGAATCACGCGCGTGGTGGGGCCAGTGCAGAACGCCGCCGGTTCGACCGTCTCGCTCTTCGAGATCGCGAACGATCATCCGTTCGCTTGGGTCGCACCCGTCATCGCGAAATTCCCTGACGAGGCCGTGGCCGACGCCGTGCGTTCTCCGAACCTTCCGTACAGGAGCGTCGCGCTCATCGACACCGGTTCGACCACGCCGGCCGTCACGTTGAGTTCGATGCCCGCGCCGCTCGACCTGCCGACGACGACCAGCGGCTATGCGCCTGG
>JANOTV010000360.1:0-8835 GCA_031416495.1 Gemmatimonadota bacterium | reverse complement strand
GGGATCGGGATCAGCGAGCCGTTGTGCGCGACGCAGTTCTCGTTCGCCGTCTGGACGGTCGGGATCTTGTAATAGCTCTGGAAGCGGAGCTTGCGGTTCTCGATCGTGAAGATCGCGTTGGAGCCCCACTCCATCTTGTCGGTGGCACGGCACTTCGGCGCGCCGCCGCCGCCCCATTCATCGGAGAAGAGGAGCTTGGTGCCGTCGTTGTTGAAGGTGGCCGAGTGCCAGTACGCGAAGTTGGAGTCCGCGACGGCATCAAGGCGCACCGGGTGCACCGGATCGCTGATATCGATGAGCAGTCCATGGCCCTCGCACGCGCCGCCGGCCAGGCCGAGCGCCGGGTACACGGTGATGTCATGGCACTGTGTACCGGGAGAGACCGCTCCGCCCGGGGCCGGCGCCGAGCCGAACATCCGGTTGATCATCGTCTGCAGATTGGCGCGCAGCGCCGCACTGTCGGCTCCCGTCGGGGCGCCCGCGGCACCACGCTGCTTCACGATGCTGTCGAGTTGCGCACGGACGAACGCGCCGCCGAGGACCATGTCCTCGCCCGAGCTCGGGTTCTGCGCGGTGAATCCACCAGCCGCACGCGCTGCTGCGGCCGCGCGCGCTCCCGCGTCGAGGTCTTCCTGCGACGCACCGTGCGTCGGAGGATGCATCAGGCCGGAGAAGATGTTCGCGCGGTTGACGACTGCCGCCTTGGATGGATCCGCGAGCGGAACCTTGATGATCTCGATGCGGAGCAGCGAGGAATTCGGGTTCTGGTCCGGGGTCTCGCGCACGCAGCCCGCGAGCTCGTTCGGCGAACGCACGCCCGCCGAGCCGGAGACGTAGATGTAGACGTTCTCCTTGTCGTTCGGGTCCTCGAGCACGGTGTGCGTGTGTGAGCCGCGGCAGGTCTGCACGTTCGCGAGGATCTTCGGGTTCTTGATGTCCGTGATGTCGAACACGCGCACGCCGCGCATGCGCATCGCGCTCACGGTGTCAGGCACGCCGCCGGACCCGCAGTCCACGCGGCCGTTGTTCGCTTCGGCCGACATGAACATCAGGTTCTTGTAGACCGACACGTCGTTCTGCGAGGCCGGGCAGATCAACGCCGTCACCAGCGTCGGACGCGCGGGGTTGGAGATGTCCCAGATCACCGGGCCGTTGTAGTTGCCCTGGATCACGTAGTTGCCGGTGAACGCGAGGTCGGAGTTCATCTGGCCGAGGAATCCCCGGGGCGAGACGACCTTGGCGACGACCTTCAGGTTCGAGATCGCCTCTTCGGCGTTCATCAGGCCGGCCTTGAGTCCCGCGCGGCTGTCGTTGGCGGGCGACGGCGCGGGTGTCGGAGCGGGCGGGGTCAACGGCGCGCACGCCGTCGCCACCACGATCGCGGCGACGAACGAGTAGCGCATCGCCGGGGACGCGCCACTGGCGCGCATGATCTCACGAACGGACATCAGTATTCCTCATGTTGAATGAAGGTGAAGCGGCGTCCTGCGGTGCGTCTTCCATCTCGAGGAGCATCTGCAGCATGCGGCGGATCTCGGTGGACTGATCCACCTCGACGTCGGCGGCGAACTTGAAGATCGTCTCATCCTGGCCGGCGCCCTGTGCCGTGAAGAGGGTGCGCACCATCGCCACCGCGCCGCGATGATGCTGGATCATGAAGGTGAGGAAGATCCGGTCGAACGTCTGGCCGCGCGCGGCAGCGAGCTCCTTCATCTGCGCGTCGGATAGCATGCCCGGCGCTGCAGCCATCGAATGACCAACGTGTGTGCTGTGGTCCATCACCATGTTGCCGCTGGAGTCGATCTGCGGCACGGGGGCGTTGCGGTCACCCAGCCAGGTCTGCATGAGTACGATGTCGTCCACCTGCGCGTTGATGATGCGCGCCGTGAGCCGCTGGATCTCGGCGCTCGCGCCATGCGACTCCGCCCAGCGCGAGATGACGATCGCCTGCGCGTGGTGGTGGATCATGCCGCTCATGAAATCGATGTCGGCCTGCGTGTACGGATACCTCAGGCTGTCGTCGCGGGCGCGCTCGATCGCCGCCTCGGGTCCCATCTCATACTGGGGCGAGGGCTGGAGCGCCGGTCGGGACTGGGCGCAGGCGCCCAATGACACAAGCGCGGCCAACACCACGAGGGAGCTACGGAATGTCGGCATGTCGGGGTCCATCCATCGAGTGGCGCGCGGCGCCTCGGCTGATCCGGTTTGGCCTTCCGTAAGGACCGTTTCAGCCGGGCCACCGGCTAGGTCTCTAATGAATACCCGAACGAAGCCATTTTCGCACACCCTGCCAGGCCTGACCGAGGGCCCAACCGGCCACGGCGGCCACCTCCTCGAGGCTCGGCTGTGCGTCCTCACCGAGCTCCTTCATGATGCGGCCCCGCATGCGCATCACGAGCGGGGTCCCGGCCTCCACCGCATTGAAGTAGGGGTCGTACCGGGTGCCGATCCCCTCGATGAGGGCCGCCGTGCGGGCGAAGTAGACGAGGTCCCGGGGGAGGATCACCGGGAAGTCGTAGAGCGACCGCATGACCTGGTCGGCCATCATCGTCTCGAGCCGCTGCGCGGTGGTCGTGCGGGCGCCTGCCATCGTGACGAGCAGCTCGGCGAGGCGCTGGATCTCCGCGGGATCCGCTCCCGGTGCCACGAGCCCCATGTCATGGAAGCCCGCGGCGACGGCCTGCGCGTCGCGGCGAATGGATGCGAACACCGTACGGATGAGCGCGAGCCGGATCTCGGGTTTCACCCGCACCATCATCCCGAAGTCGAGCAGCACGAGCCGGCCATCGGCGGTGAGGAGGAGGTTGCCGGGGTGCGGGTCCGCGTGGAAGAGCCCGTCCACGAGCATCATCTGCACGTAGACCTCCATCACGAGGCCGGCGAGGCTCGCGGCCTTCACGCTGCCCTGCGGTAGCCGGTCGACGCGCGTGCCGTCGATGAACTCGAGCACGAGCACGCGCTGCCGTGTGAGCTCGTGCATCACGGCGGGGATCACCACGCGCGGATTGCCGGCGAAGTTCGTGCGTACCTCCGTGGCATAGTCACCCTCGAGCCGGAAGTCCATCTCCTCGCCGATACGCAGCGCGAACTCCTCCACGAGCGACGCGAAGCCCTGCACATGCGGCACCGGCCAGCGGCGCGCCGCCCATCCGGTGATCGCACGCGCACTCCTGAGGTCGCGCGCGACGATCTGCTCGATCCCGGGGCGCAGCACCTTCACAGCGACGTCGTGACCGTTCCAACGCGCGCGGTGCACCTGCCCGAGCGACGCGGCGGCGACGGGTCGGCGGTCGATCGTCGTGAAGACCTTCTGCGATGGCACGCCGTACGCGTCGGTGATGATCGCTTCGATCTGATCCCACGAGACCGCCGGCACCTGGTCGGTGAGCGTGCCGAGTTGCGTGAGATACGGTTCGGGGATGAGGTCCGCGCGCGAGGCGAACACCTGCGAGAGCTTGACGAAGGTGGGACCGAGTGCCGCGATGCGCGCGACGAGCCGAGCGGCGCGGCGCTCGTGGAACGCCTGGGAGCGCACGAGCGGTGCGCCCCACCAGAGCCAGCGGCGCTGATCACGCAGCAGCGACACGATCGTCGGCGTGACCGCGAGCAGTATCCGGGCGGTGTGCAGGGCGGCGGGCATGCGTGAAGAGTACCCACCCGATGTCGTCGGGCGGCCGCTGGCAGGTGGCCACTGCTGGCGATCGGCCCGCCCCGCGCCCAACTTTTCCCGCCATGTCCATTCCCAAACGCGCCGTCTGGTCGTGGGTCCTCTACGACCTTGCCAACACCATCTTCTCGATGGGTGTCGTCTCCCTCTACTTCTCGCTCTGGGTGCGCGAGGAAGTGGGCGCGGGCCAGGCCGACAAGATCTACGGCATCATCACAGCAGTCTCGATGGGCATCATCTTCGTCATCTCGCCGCTGCTCGGTGCGATGACCGACCGCGCGAAGCGGCGGATGCCATTCCTCATCGTCTCCACGCTGCTCTGCGTCGGCTTCACCTTCCTGATCGCGCGCAGCGGGTACTGGCCGACGCTGTTCGCGTTCATCTTCGCGAATGCCGCGTTCCAGGCGGGCCTGCAGTTCTATGATGCGCTGCTGCCGGAGGTCACGACCGAGGAGAACCGCGGGCGCATCTCCGGCATCGGCGTGGGCATCGGCTACCTCGGTTCGTACTTCGCGATCGGCATCGGGCTCGTGTTCGGCACCGAGAACAAGCCGCTGCTGTTCGGCTCCATCGCGACGGCGTTCCTCCTGCTCGCGATCCCTTGTTTCCTCTTCGTGAAGGAGCGCGGCAACCCGAATCCGCGGCCGGTGTTCGGCCTGCAAATGATCAAGGAGTCCACGATGAAGACCGTCGCGACGCTGAAGGGCGGCGCGAAGTATCCGGGACTCCTCCGCTTCCTGCTCGGCCGCGTCTTCTATACCGATGCGATCAACACCGTGATCTCGATCATGGGCCTCTACACGGTGAACCTCGCCGTCGCGAGCGGGCTCGACGAGGTGGCGGGTGAGAAGCGCGCACAGTTGATCCTGCTCTCCGCCGTCACCTTCGCCGTGATCGGCGGCTTCGTCTGGGGACGCATGGTGGACCGCATCGGACCCAAGCGCACGCTCGACGCGGTGCTCAAGCTCTGGGTGGTCACCTTCATCGGCGCAGCTTCGATCGGCATCTTCGGACTGCCCCTCGAGTTCCTCTTCGCCATCGCCGCGATGGCGGGCGTCGCCCTCGGCGGCATCTGGAGCGCCGACCGGCCCTACATGCTGCGGCTCACGCCGCCCGACCGCATCGGCGAGTTCTATGGTTTGTATGGAATGGTTGGCCGCTTCTCCGCGATCACCGGCCCGCTGATCTGGGCGGCCGTGGCGTGGGTCGCGATCGAGCAGATGGGTATGAGTCCGGAGAAGGGGCAGGCCGTCGGCGTGCTCGTGCTGCTCGGCCTCGTCGTGATCTCGCGCATCATCCTCAGGCCCGTCACCGATGAGCGGCGCGACTGGGCAGCCCTCGGAGCGATCAAGTGATGTCCTTCCTGACCGCAAGGGGCACCGCAAGGGGCCGCGCTTGACTGGACGCACGCCGGGTGTGATGTTCGCGCGCATCCATGTCGCTGGCCATCCGATGGAGCCTCGTAGCGCTCGCCGTTCCCTTGGTCGCGGTCGCGGGGGTTCGCATCTGGCGCCACTGGTCGCGCCGCGCCTCGCTGCGCACGCTCCTGCGGTTCCGGGCGCGAGTGGACCGGTTCAAGCTCACCGGCAAGCGCTACATCGCCGACTCGCTGCTCGCTGACGAGGCCGTCGCCGCGGCGGTCGCCGCGCATGCGGCCGAGCACGGACTCGAAACCACCGCGGTCTGGCGGCGCGTGCGCCAGTACGTCGACGAGATCGTGCCCGCATTCAACCTCCTCATGTACTACCGGTTCGGCTACGCCATCTCCGAGGCGCTGCTGAATCTCTTCTACAAGACGACGGTGAAGGTGCGCTCGCCCGCCGCCTTCGCGGCGCTGCCGCGCGAGAGCATCGTCATCTACCTGATGAACCACCGCTCGAACGCCGACTACGTGCTCGCCAGCTATGGACTCGCTGGGCAGGTCGCCATCTCGTACGCCGTCGGCGAGTGGGCGCGCGTCTTCCCGCTCGAATACCTGTTCAAGAGCTTCGGTTCGTACTTCATCCGCCGGCGCTATCGAGAGCCGCTCTACCACACCGTGCTCGAGCGCTACGTGCAGCTCATCACGCGCAACGGCGTGACGCAGGGGATCTTTCCGGAAGGTGGCCTCTCGCGCGACGGCAAGCTGCGCCCCGCCAAGATCGGCCTGCTCGACTACATGCTCGGCACCGCGCGCGAGCCGGGCTTCGCCGAGCGCATGTACGTGGTGCCTGTCGCGCTCAACTACGACCGCGTGCTTGAGGACCGCACCCTGCTGCGCGAGTTGCGCGCGACGGAGGGTGGCGTGACATCGTCGCGGTGGAAGCAGTTCCGCGAGGTGCTCTCGTTCGGCGTGTCGGGTTTCGGGCGCATGTCCACGCGGCGCTGGAAGCGGTACGGCCGTGCGACGGTGGTGATCGGCGAGCCGGTGCCGGTGGGGCCGTGGTTGGCGGCGAAGGGGCGGATCTTCGACCTGCCGCGCGCCGAGCGACTGGGGGAGGTGCAGACGTTCTGCGACGACATGATGCGCCGCATCGGGGAGATCATCCCGGTGACCGCGGTGCCGCTCGTCTGCGCTGCGCTGCAGACGTTCGACGCCGAGTATGTGGAGGAGGAGAAGCTGCTGGCGCGCATCGAGGAACTGCGCGACGTGCTCGTGGCGCGTGGGGCGGAGGTCGTGGAGCCTGCGCGCGACGCGGCGGAGACGTTCGAGCGCGCCTATCGCATGCTGCGCATGCGGCACGTGCTTCTCAGGCAGGGCACCGCGTACGTGATCCTGCCACGTGGCCGCGAGCTCATCTCGTATTACGCGAACGGCATCGCGCATCTGTGCGGGGAGTACGAGGCGCAGGTGCGGCAACGCGATGCGCTGCCGATGGACACGCTCGTGGGTGGCTAGGCCACCAATGAGCCAGTCATCCCCGATCACCCAAGGCACAAATCGTTCAGGGAACACCAGTCGCGCCGCAGCCTGCCCATCAGGGTCGAACACGAGCCAATCCAGCGGTGCGCTCGGGCTCGGATCGTAGCGCTGCACCCACAGGAACCTCCGACTATCGATCAGCGCCTGCGCGATTGCAGGCATTGTTTCCGGGTACGGCACCGCGTCAAGCACCCGCAGCAATCCGGTGCGCTTCGCGTCACTAGCACCGACGAGCTTCAGGCGCTCGTCACGGTATTGAGCGATGTCGCCTGGAGCCACCGGGCGCGTGCGCATCGCTCGGTGCACAACCAACGTTCGTTCTCCGTCGCGGTCAATGCGGGTGAGACGCAACTCCTCGCCCGTCCCGAGGTAGGCTTCTTGCGGACCCACCGCGAGAATCGGTTGGCTACCGAACGGCACCGGATGCATAGCGAAGGCCCCGTTCGCAACAGCGACGAAACGCTCGGCCCCTGGAACGCGAGCAATCGTGTCGAGCAGGCGGCCGTCCGACGCAATGCGGACGAGGGTCACGGTATCCCGGCGGACGCCGGTGCCGGCGGCGTAGAGACGCCCCGGATCGAAACCGCCGTGCGCAATCAAGGTACCGTCGGCGAATGATCCCACAACCTGCGCGAACGTACCAGCCAACTGATCGAGCACCATACTCGCCAAGAACTGCCCGGCGCCGTCGAAACGCGACAGCCGCTTCAATACCGGATCCCACGCGACGATCGTATCGCCAGGCAGCACTCCGATCCATGTCAGCGACCTGAATTCGGCCGGCCCTTCGCCAGAGCGACCGATGGCGATCGTTCGTGTGCCCGACGCCGTGAACATATAAAGGGCCGGAGTGTGGCCATCAGCCACCACAAAACGGCCATCGGCGAGCCGAGCGGCGCCGATCGGGTTCAGCATGGTGCTGCCCGTCTCCGGCTCCGCATCAAGAAACAGCAAGGGACTCGGCGAGAGCCCCCAGCGCGGTGGTATGGTCATGTCATCGCTGACGACCGTCTGGACGCCGTTCCCGTCAGTGCCAGCGCGCTCATTGCTGGCATCATCCGCGCACCCCGTGAAAAGTGCCCCGCCGACCAGGCAGGCGATCAAGGCGGCAAGCCGTGAGGCCCGGCGAACTCCTGAGGCGATTGACAACCCGACACGAGGCCGACTGATTGTGAAGGACTCCAGAGATTCTAGGATTCCAACATGCAACGGTCGCTCATCCACAGGTTCGCGTTGCTTGCGCTGGTCATGGCAGCTGTGCACGCATGCCGTCCGCTCGTGAGGGCTCGCGTTGTCGATGTCATGCCGTCGGCCTCCACTCCGGCGGATTCGCCTCTTGTGGCGCTGATCTCCCTCGTTGGCCGTGCGGAGCCCGCCCTGGGGTCCTTGTGGCCCGGATTCTGGTCTGCGGACCGTGGGTTCGTCCTCATGCATCCGAACGGGCGAGCACTCGCGATCTCTCGCAGCCAGCCGAGCGGCGCCTTCGGACCTGTCGTGTGGAACGGAATGCCGGAAGTTTACGCGGGCCGTGTCTGGCGACCGGCCGACGGGGCTCAGTTCGAACCGTCCCTGCTCGACCTCGCGTTCCCGCTCGGGCGCGATACCGTCGTGCTGGTGACGATCGATTCCTCCCTCGCTGGCAGCACAGTGTTTCTCTTCCACGAGGCATTTCATCGGTTTCAGCGCGAAGTGTTTACTCGCGATTCGGACGTATCGGAGATCATCGCCGCCGCCGATCTTCCCGGTGAATCCTTTATTGAGAGCGCCATGCGCGAACAGTGTTTGCTCGCCGCCGCACTCGCGACGACTGATTCGGACGACCTGCGTGCCCTGTTGCGCCGCTATGCGGACCTGCGGGCGAAGCGCCTCGCAACCGTCCCGGCGCATATCGCCGCCGTCGAGCGGCAGATTGAGCGATACGAGGGAAGCGCTACACTCATCGGCTATCGGGCCGCCGCCACGATCTTTGGCGACCGAGCGATCGTAGTGCGGGACAGCATCCAGGCGTTCCTCGCCAGCGACTCGTTCGAGCTCCCCTCGTGGCTGTCTCCGGACTGGAAGCTTATCCGCTGGCGTGCCTATGGGACGGGCGCGGCGCAGGGCCTGCTCCTCGACCAGATGGGGGTCGACTGGAAACCTCGATTGACTCAAGGCGCCTTCTTCGACGATATCCTCGCCGGTGCCCTCGCCTCGCTTCCGGAGGACACCGGCGTTGGGTCGGTCGGTCCGTGTCCGTCTCGACACCAGTGATCTCCCGATCATCTTC
>JANOTV010000359.1:0-2723 GCA_031416495.1 Gemmatimonadota bacterium | reverse complement strand
CGGAACCGGCGCCCGAGGCGTTGTACGAAGACGTCCTCGTCGACACCACGAGCTGAGCGAACAACAGACATGGCGATCATCACGTACCGCGAGGCGCTGAACCAGGCCCTCCGCGAAGAACTGGCCCGCGACGACCGTGTCTTCCTGATGGGTGAGGAAGTCGGCGTCTACAACGGCGCCTACAAGGTGTCGAAGGGGCTGCTCGAGGAATTCGGCGAGATGCGCGTCGTCGACACACCGATCACCGAACTCGGCTTCGCCGGCGTCGGCGTCGGCGCGGCGATGGTGGGGCTGCGTCCGATCATCGAGTTCATGACCTGGAACTTCGCGCTGCTCGCGCTCGACCAGGTCGTCAATGCGGCGGCGAAGATGCACTACATGTCGGGCGGCCAGTATCCGATGTCGATGGTCTTCCGCGGCCCGAACGGCTCTGCCCTGCAGCTCTCGGCGCAGCACTCGCAGGCATGGGAATCGTGGCTCGCCCACATCCCGGGCCTCAAGGTCGTCACGCCGGCCACGCCGTACGACGCGAAGGGACTGCTCAAGTCCGCCATCCGCGACGACAATCCGGTGATCGTGCTGGAAGGCGAGATGCTCTACAACACCAAGGGCGAGGTGCCCGAGGAAGATTATCTCGTGCCGATCGGCAAGGCCGACCTCAAACGTGAAGGCGAGCACTGCTCGATCATCACGCACGGCAAGATGGTACTGACCGCGCTTGCGGTCGCCGACACGCTGGCGAAGGAAGGCATCAATATCGACGTAGTCGACCTTCGCACCGTGCGTCCGATGGACGTGGACGCGATCGTCGCCTCGGTGAAGAAGACGAACCGCGCCGTCGTGCTCGAGGAAGGCTGGGAAGTCGCAGGCATCGGCGCGCAGGTCGTGGACTACATCCAGCGCCACTGCTTCGACGACCTCGACGCGCCGGTCATCCGCGTGCACCAGGCCGACGTACCGATGCCCTATGCGAAGTCCCTCGAGAAATCCGCCAAGCCCGACGCCGCCAAGACGATCGCGGCCGTGAAAAAGGTGATGTATGTCGACTAAGATCTTCATGGAGGCCCTGAGCCCCACGATGGAAGAAGGCCGCCTCGTGAAATGGCTCAAGAAGGAAGGCGACGTCGTGAAGAGCGGCGAGCTGCTCGCCGAGGTGGAGACGGACAAGGCCGTGATGGAACTTTCCGCTCGCGGCAGTGGCGTACTGCTCAAGCAGATGATCCCCGAGGGCACGACTGCTGCGGTTGGCTCGCTCGTCGGCGTTATCGGTGAGGCGAACGAGGATATCTCGGCGCTCATCGGTGGCGCCGCTGCCGCTGCCGCGCCCGCTGCCGCTGCCGCTGCCGCTGCCGCGCCCGCTGCCGAGCAGCTCGGCAGGGCGCCATCGCCTGCAGCACCGGAGACCGCTGCACCCGGTGGTCGTCCCAAGTCGTCACCGCTCGCGCGCCGCATCGCCGGTGACAAGGGCGTGGACCTCGGCAACGTGCAGGGCTCCGGTCCTGCCGGTCGCATCATCAAGCGTGACGTGGAAGCGGCGCTTGCCGGCGGCGACGCTCGTGCCGCGGCACCGGCAGGCACTGCCGCCGCGCCTGCTGCCCGCCGCGCCGTCACTGGCGCCGAGTATCAGGACGCGCCGCTGACGCAGATCCGCAAGACGATCGCGCGTCGACTCGCCGAGTCGATCGGTCCGATCCCGACATTCTATCTCACCGCCGAGTTCGATCTCTCGCGCGCCGCTGAGATGCGCACTGCCGCCGCGGAGCTGGGCGACGAGTTCAAGGTTTCCTTCAATGACATCATCCTGAAGGCGACAGCCACTGCGCTTCAGCAGCATCCTGAGGTCAACGCTCACTGGCTCGGCGACAAGATCCGCTATTTCAGTACTGTGCATCTCGGCATGGCCGTCGCTACGGACGATGGACTCATCGTCCCGGTGATCTTCAACGCCGAGCAGAAGCGCATGAGCGAGATCTCGGCCGAGGCCAAGTCACTCGCCAAGCGCGCGCGCGACCGCAAGCTCAAGCCGGAGGAGTTCACCGGCTCGACGTTCTCGGTATCCAATCTTGGCATGATGCAGATCGACCAGTTCACCGCGATCATAAACCCGCCGGAGTGCGGGATCCTGGCGATCGGTGCGATCGAGGACAAGCCGGTGATGATGCCCGACGGTGGATTCGCCGTGCGCAAGAAGCTGCGCGTGACGATGAGCTGCGATCACCGCGTGATTGATGGCGCGGTGGGAGCGAAGTTCCTGCAGACGCTGCGGAGACTCATAGAGAATCCACTGCTTTTGGTGTTTTAGGTGGGGGGGGGCGCTACCATAGCGTGCCTGTCAGCAGCAAGCTCCGGTAGGCACTCACTGCCCCGCGGCACTTACCGGCACACGGTCGAAGCTATCTCGACGCGGTAGACTCGCAGCTCAGGCACGGGATCTTCGGTGACGCACCCCAGGAGCGTGGCAGACCGAGAAACGAACCGACCGGCGCCCGCGTGAGTCGCAAGGAGCAGTTCACCGTTCGGAACTCATAGTGATCCGTGAGAGGTCCTGCCGTTCCGCGCCGCAGCCGAATGAGACCGACCGGGAGCAGGAACCGGTACCAGGTGCGGATCGCGAACGCCTTTGCTCGCGGCCCAGACGGCGAGCCGCGCAAGATCCCGCGCGTACGCCTCGTTCGTGTGCTGCTCATTGTCGGAGCCTCTCGGCGCGAGGTGGCGTCGGCGAT
>JANOTV010000358.1:0-11947 GCA_031416495.1 Gemmatimonadota bacterium | reverse complement strand
CGGCCGAGGTGCAGGCCGACTCCGCTGAGCGAGGCGTCCCTGCTGATCGTGCGTCGCGGCATTCCGCTCACTTGTCTTTCCCAGGGAGTCCCTTCAAGGCCTCTTCGACGCGCTTCATGAAGTCGGGGAGCTTGCGCACCGCGGCATACCCACGCAGCGCAAGGCGGTGCGGGCGCGCGGGGAATCCGCCCCACGTCTCACCGGCGGGCACGTCCGAGATGACGCCGCCCTGTGCGGTGACGACCGCGTTCTTGCCCACCGTGAGATGACCACCCACGCCGACCTGTCCGGCCAAGATCACGCCGTCCTCGATGCGCGAGCTCCCGGCGACGGCAGCGCCAGCGGTGAAGAGGCACGCCCGCCCGACGCGCGTGTTGTGCCCGACGTGCACGAGGTTGTCGAACTTGCAGCCGTCGCCGATCACAGTCGCGTCGATGCTCCCTCGGTCGATGGTGCAGTTCGCGCCCATCTCGACATCGTTGCCGATCACGCAACCTCCGACGTGCGGGATCTTCCGATGACCGTCCTTGCCGGAGACATAGCCGAAACCGTCGCTGCCGATGCGCGTTCCCGCATGCAGCGTGGTGCGCGCGCCGACCGTCGTGCCGGCGTACAGGGTAACGTGGCTGACGAGCCGGCTTCCTTCGCCGACGCTCACTCCATCACCCACATGGCAATGCGGACCGATCCATGCCCCCGCAGCGATCGAAGCGCCGGCACCGACGAGAGCGAACGCTTCGACACAGGCCTCGGGATGCACGTCGGCGTCCGGCGCGACGAACGCGGTCGGATGAACGCCCGCGTACGGCCGCTCCGGCATGCGATAGAACATCGGCAGCAGGGCGAGCATCGCCTCGTGCGGCTTGGCGACGATGACGCGGCTGCGGCAGCGCCCCGGCGTCTCAGCCAGCTCGGGCGAAACGAGCACCGCCCCCGCATCGCTCGAGGCGAGCAGGGGCGCGTACCGGGCCAGCGCGAGGAATGTCAGGTCGCTCGCACACGCCCGGTCGAGCGAGGCGATGCCCGAAACCCGGACGTCCGGGTCACCGACGAGCGAACCGCCGACAGCGGTGGCGACGTCGGCGATTCGGAGTTCAGTCACTTCCTGCGGAGACATCGCGGGATCCGGGGGGAAGATCGCGGTGTCGGTCGCTTACGGCTTCCGGCCTACACCAGCGGGCTGTGACACCGGGCCCGGCGGGCGCGTCGTCGGGGCGGCCGTGGTCGGCGTCGCCCGCGGCGCCGGCATCGCGCGGATACGCGAGGCCACGCGGTCGGAGAGATCGAGGTTCTTGTCCATCGCGACGATCGGGTTCACCTGCGCACCGACATCGAAGATCATGGAGTAGCCTTCGGCCAGACGCACATCCTCGAGCGCCATGCGGATCTGGTCGAACAGCGGTGCCATCGCCTCCTGCTGGCGCTCCTGCGCCTCGGTCTGGAGCACCTCGAGCGTGTCGCGGTAGCGGCCGTCATAGACCTGCAGCGCGGCGAAGCGCGTGACCCGCTCGGTCTGCGAGAGCGCCGCCGAGTCCTTCTCGAAGGCAGACATCAGCAGGTTGAGCGAATCCACCATGCGCTTCTCGCGGGCGCCGAGCGCCTCGACCTGCGTGCGGAGCGCGGCTTCCACCTGCGTGCGGCCCGGCATCTCCTGCAGGATCTTGCGGCTGTCCACATAGCCGAACTTCTGCTGTGCCGCGAGCGGCGCCGCAGCAACGAGAAGGAAACAGGCGGCGAGCAGGCCGCGGATCGGGACGTTCATGAAGACTCCTGAGGGGTTTTTAGAAGAGCTGGCCAAGACGGAAATGCAGCTGCCACTTCGGATCGGGACGCCCGAACTCGTCTCGTCGATCGAATCCATATGCGTAATCGATGCCCAGCGGGCCGAGCGGCGTCACGGTGGACACGCCGAGTCCGCTGCCGCGGAACAGTCGCGTCGGGTCGAAGTCCCGGGGGCGCGCCCAGATGTTGCCGGCGTCGTAGAACGCGTTGATGTAGACGGACTGGTTGAAACGAAGACCCAGTTCGGCGGTCGTCGAGAAGAACGCGCTGCCGAACGACTCGCGCTGGGCGTTGTACGTGCCGGTGCTCGTGCTGAAGCCGCGCGGGGTGATCGAGAACTCAGGATAGCCGCGCAGGATCTCACCGAACTGCACGCCGCCCATCGAGAACTGCTGCGACCAGAAGAAATCGCCCGGATCGCCGACGACCACACCCGACCGGCCCGTGAGGCCGAACGTCAGGCGCAGCGGCTGCGCGCCCGGCTTGTTCCCGCCGATGCGCGCCAGCAGCGCGTAGTTCTTGAACTCGGCGGTATAGCGCTGGAACGTCGCCGAGCCGCCCAGCGGTCCGCCGTTGAACTGCGCACTCAGCGTCTGCAGCTTGCCGTCCGTCGCGAACGGCATATCCACGCGCGTGTCGCGCGTGATGTCGACGCCAACCGTGCTGCGCAGGCAGCCCTGGCAGGAGTTGGTGGTGATGCTGCCCAGCAAGCCATCGTTGCCGTAGCGCACCGACTCGAGTCCGTACGACGTGAAGATGCGGGTGTAGCGCGAGCGCGGGAACGGGAAGCCGGCGCGGAGCGAACCGCCGGTGCGCGTCGTGCGGCCGAGGTCGGCGATGCGGAAGCGCGCCTGCGACCGATAACCGGTGACGGTACCGGAGATCAGCGAGCCCTTGATGCCCGGGTCCGTATACGATGCGTTGAAGTCGTTGATGAACTGGCCGAACTGCCACTGCACGTTGCCGCGCTTGCAGCGTCCGAAGAGGTTCGGCTGCTCGAGACCGATATAGCCACCGAGGCCGGTGCCCTGCCCCATCGAGGCGCCGAACGTCACCTGTCCGCTGCGCTTCTCCTTCATGCGGAAGATGATGTCGATATCTCCCGCCTCGTTCGCCTGGCGGGTGTCCGGGAACGGAAGCGGCGTCTCGAAAAAGCCGAGGTTCGCGATGCCCTGATAGCTGCGGATCAGGCGTTCCTGGTTGAACACGTCGCCCGGGATGATTACGAGCTGGTCGCGGATGCAGTTCTCGATCGTGTAATCGTTACCGAGGATGTCCACTCGGTTGATCACCGCAGGATTTCCCTCGACAATGTCCCAGCGCAGCCGCACGGTGGCAGAGTCGCCCAGGTCACGCTCGACCACGGGACGCACCTGCGCGTAGATGTAGCCCTCGTTGCTGTACATCGTCTGGACCTCGCGCGTGGCGTCCTCCCAGCGCGTGCGATCGAAGATGTCGCTGGCCGGCGGCTTGCGCCGCACGAGTCCGCGGATGCGCTCGGTGAGCGACGGGGCGCGGTCGATGAACGGATACAGCGCGCCGATCTGGTCGGAGGCAAAGCGGCGGTTACCGACCACCTCGAAGCCCGATACCGTGTACTGCGGCCCTTCGCGCACGTCGAGCTCGATCATCGCCTTGCCGCGGTCGCGGTCCACGACCAGCGAATCGCGGTCGAGCTGGAAATCCACATAGCCGCGCGACGCATAGAGCTTGGGGATGTTCTCACCCAGGTCCACGGCGTACTTGTCCTCGTCGAATTCGCCCTTCCGGAACCAGAGAAATCCCTCCGGCTTCACCTTCATCTTTCCGACCACGTCGCGCTCCGAGACACCGATGTTTCCATTGACGTTGATACCGGAGATCGCGAGGCGACGGCCTTCGTCGACGTTGATCACGAGGTGTAGCCGGTCGCCGACCTCCGACGTGTCCACGCGCAAACGCGCTAGGTAGTACCCCCTCGACTGATAGAGCGAGTCGATGCCGCGCAGCGCGACAGCCACGCCACTCGGGTCCACCGGACGCCCGATCAGCAGGTTCACGCGGTCCTCGACCGTCCGCTTCGGGATGTCCTTCGGGCCGACCACCTGCACCGCACCAAGCAGCGGACGCTCGGTGACCGTGATGATCATCAAGGAGCCCGGTCCGTCAGCCGGCAGGCCGCAGGTGATCTCGACGTTGTCGAAGTCGCCGCTGGCGAACAGGTCGCGGATGGCGCGCTGGATCGTGGGGAAGTTGAGCGAGTCGCCTGCGGTCAGTCCACTGCTTGCGAGGATCGCCTCACGGGAGACGCGCGCCGCGCCCCGAACATCGACCGAGTCGGGTACGAGACAGCGGCCAGCCGCGGCTGGGTCCTGGGCAAAAAGCGGTACCCCCGCCAACAGTGAAATGGCGAGCGCGACCAACGGAACACGTTGCATAGACGGAATATACACGGGTCCGGTCCGGACAGGTTGGATCCTGTCCGGCCGCGGAATCCTCGTTCAGGTGTATGGCGCGGGTCAGGCCTTGGGGGAGCTGGCTGGAACCCTGAACTCGAGCTTCGTGCCGTCGCTCGACACGTCGACTTCGATCTCATCACCGCGGCTGAACTCCGCCGTGAGGATCTTCTCCGAGAGGGGGTCCTCGATCCAGCGCTGGATGGCCCGCTTGAGGGGGCGCGCGCCGTAGCTCACATCATATCCGTGCGTCACCAGGAAGTCGACCGCGCTGTCGGTCAGCTTCAGGGTCAACTCCTCGTCGACGAGCCTCGACTGCACGTCCTTGAGCAGGATCGTGACGATCTGCGCGATGTGCTCGCGGCTCAACGGGTGGAACACGATCACGTCGTCGAGCCGGTTCAGGAACTCCGGATTGAAGACGTGCTGGATCTCTTCCTTCACCTTGTCTGCCATGCGCTCGAAGTTCTGCGTCGGATCGACCGAACCGAAACCAAGCTGGCGGTTCTTCATGATGTCTTTCGCGCCGACGTTCGACGTCATGATGACGACCGTGTTCTTGAAGTCGATCACGCGGCCGTAGTTGTCGGTCAGGTGACCTTCGTCCAGCACCTGCAGCAGGATGTTGAACACGTCCGGGTGCGCCTTCTCGATCTCGTCGAGGAGGATGACGCTGTACGGTTTGCGGCGCACGGCCTTGGTGAGCGTGCCCGAGTCCTCATAGCCCACATACCCCGGGGGCGCGCCGATGAGGCGCGACACCGAGAACTTCTCCATGTATTCGCTCATGTCCACGCGGATCAGCGCCGACTCGTCCGCGAAGAGGAACCTCGCGAGGGCGCGCGCGAGCTCGGTCTTGCCGACGCCCGTGGGGCCGCAGAAGATGAACGAGCCGATCGGACGGCGCGGGTCCTTGAGGCCGGCACGGCTGCGTCGGATGGAACGCGAGATCGCCTTGATCGAGTCGTCCTGCGCCACCACCTGCGCGTGGATCTCCTCCTCCATGCGCAGCAGCCGCGACGTCTCCGCCTCCTGCAGTCGCGTCACGGGGATGCCCGTCCAGCGACTCACGATGAACGCGATCTCTTCTTCGCCGAGCACCGGACGGAATGACTGACGCTTGGTCTCCCACTCCTCCTGGCGCGCGCGGATCTCACCCTGCAGTTCGCGCTCGCTGTCGCGGAGCGCAGCGGCGCGTTCGAAGTTCTGGTCGCGCACCGCCGCGTCCTTGTCGGCGTTCACGGCCTCGAGCTTCGCCTTGAGGTCGGCGACCGCCGGCGGTGGCACCTGCGCGGCGAGACGCGCCCGCGCTCCCGCCTCGTCGATCACGTCGATCGCCTTGTCCGGCAGGAAGCGGTCGGTGATGTAACGCTCCGAGAGTTTCGCGGCCAGCGCGAGCGTTTCGTCGGGGATCGTCACGCGGTGATGATCCTCGTACTTGGCCCGCAGGCCGCGGAGGATCTCCACCGTCTCGTCGATGGAGGGCGGCTCGACCATGACCGTCTGGAACCGACGCTCGAGCGCCCCGTCCTTCTCGATATACTTGCGATACTCGTTGAGCGTGGACGCGCCGACGCACTGCAGCTCGCCGCGCGCGAGCGCCGGTTTCAGCATATTGCTCGCGTCGATCGCGCCCTCGGCGGCACCCGCGCCCACCAGCGTGTGCAGCTCATCGATGAAGAGGATGATCTGCTTGTTCTGCGCGATCTCGTTCATGACGGCCTTGAGCCGCTCCTCGAACTGGCCGCGATACTTGGTGCCGGCGATCACCGCCGCCATGTCCAGCGACAGCACGCGGTGGTCGCGCAGCGAGTCCGGGCACGCGTTGTTCGCTATGAGCTGCGCGAGGCCCTCGACGATCGCCGTCTTGCCCACCCCCGGCTCCCCGATGAGCACCGGGTTGTTCTTCTTGCGGCGCGAGAGCACTTCCATCACACGCTCGATCTCCTTGAAGCGGCCGATCGTTGGGTCGAGTTGACCCTCGGCGGCCAGCGTCGTGAGATCGCGGCAGAAGTGGTCGAGGGCGGGCGTCTTCGACTTCTTGTCGCCCTTGGCCGCGGCAGGCGTCGGCGTGGACGGGGTCTGCCCCGTCGTGCCACCCGGCGGCATCGTCCCGAGCAGGCGCAGCGTCTCCGCGCGCGCCGCCTCGAGGTTCACGCCGGCATCAGTGAGCACCTCCGCGGCGATGCCCTTCTCCTCGCGGAGCAGGCCGAGCAGCAGGTGTTCCGTGCCGACGTAGCTGTGATTGAGTTCGCGCGCCTCGCCCATCGCGAGTTCCAGTACCTTCTTCGCCCGCGAGGTATACGGCAGGTCGGGGCCGGTCGCTTGCGCGGCTTTCCCCTTCTTGACCGTCTCCTCGATCTTCTGCTGGATATCCTCGAGATCGACGCTCAGGTTCTGGAGCACAGCCGCAGCTACGCCCTCCCCCTCGCGGATGAGGCCGAGCAGGATGTGCTCCGTTCCGACGTACTCGTGGTGCAGTCGTGCGGCTTCCTCGCGCGCCATCGCCAGGACCTTCCGCACCCGCTCCGTAAAGTTGTAGCCGTTCATCAGTCGCCTCGACTCTGCCGTCTCCGGGGGTCAACCGGGCAGGCGCGTCTCATTGGCAAGTACCTGTCGCACGTAGCGGGCCCGCGCCAGGTTCGCCTCGCCGTCGGTCAGCACCCGCCCTTCTGCATGGGCGAGATGCGCCGATTGGCTGAATATCAGGAGCTTGTTGAGCGTGTATACACTGAGCCCGGATACCAGATGCAGGCCAGCTGCGAGTCGCACACCACTGAGCAGGTTCATTGCCTCGTCCGCCGGCAGGTTTCTCGCATGCCGAAGGGTGCCGTACGCCCGCCACAACTTGTCTTCGATAATATAACCGGCGTCGCGCAACAACACCCGACGCGCCTCCTCTTCCCGCTCTATCACGCGACGCACCACCCGCACCAGCTGGTCCGCCAACTCGTCCTCGCCGCGGCCCAGCGTCGTCTGGTTCGAGATCTGGAAGAAGTTCCCGAGTACATCGCTTCCTTCGCCATAGATCCCACGGTACGTCAGCCCCATGTGCTGCAGGCCCTGGAGCACCTTCGCGATCTCCTGCGTGAGCACGAGCCCCGGCAGATGAATCAATACGGACGCACGCATTCCAGTGCCCGTGTTCGTCGGGCACGCGGTCAGGAAGCCGAACTCGTCATGCCAGGCGTACGGCAGTTCCGCGCCCAGTTCACGATCCATCTCCTCGGCCTGGCGCAGCGCTCCCGGAATGTCGAAGCCCGAGCGGAACACCTGCAGTCGCAGGTGATCCTCCTCGTTCACCATCAGCCCCGACTCGGCGCCCACGAATACGGCACCTGCACCCGCCACGGGGGTTGCCTGGTCGAGTCCGGCGAGTTCACGGCTCACGAGGTGACGCTCGTGCAGCAGCATACGCTCCAGGCCGCTGCACTCGTCCACGCGCACGAGCGCCGAGTTGCGCAGCGAAGCGATGCGCGGCGCCACGTCGCGCAGCTGCTGCAGCACGCGCAGACGCTCACCCTCGCGTGCGCGCGTCGGGAACGCATACCCCGCGATGTTGCGCGCCAGGCGGATCCGCGACGAGAGCACGATGTCCGAATGCGCGCCCGACGCGGTGAGCCAGTGCAGGCCGCCATCGGGCAGCAGCGAGAGGTCGAGCGTCATTCGAGCCCCCGGATCTGGTCACGGAGCAGCGCCGCGGTCTCGAACTCCTCCTGCGCCACGGCGCGCTGCAGCTTCTCGCGCATCTGCTGGAGCGTCAGGTCGCGCGTCATGAGGTCCGGATCGCGTACGCCGTACCGCCAGCCTTCGTGCTTCGTGCCACCATGCACACGACGCAGCAGTTCGCGCAGGCTCTGCTCGAACGCACCGTAACAGTGCGCGCACCCGAGACGGCCGCTCGCACGGAAGTCGCGCAGCGATGTGCCGCAGTAGGCGCACCGCGCCGCATCGCCGGGCATCTGCGCGGCCTGCTGCTGCACCGCCTGCAGGAAATCGCCGAGCGGGTTCTTCGGCACGGTGACAGTCGTCTCGATGCCGCGCTCGGCCGCGCACTTCTCGCAGAGATGCACCTGCGTGACGGCGCTCTCGACGATCTGCGTCAGATGCACCACGGCGTCGCGCTCACGGCACTGGTCGCACACCATCAGACGCCTCCCTCGAACGGCGCCGCTGGGTGGAGTCGTCCGTCTTCGAGCAACAACACGCGCGAGGCGCGGGCGGCGAGTGACCGGTTGTGCGTCACGACCACCAGCGCGATGCGCATCTCGCCGGTCAACTCCGCGAAGAGATCATGCAGGCGCTCAGCGTTGTGATGATCGAGATTGCCTGACGGCTCATCAGCCAGCAGCAGCGGCGGCTCGGCGACGAGCGCGCGCGCGACGGCCGCGCGCTGCTGCTCCCCACCCGACAGTTCGGCCGGCCGGTGATGTTTGCGCGCGCCAAGCCCGACCCGCTCCAACAGCGCCTCGGCGCGCTCGCGGGCCTCGTGCTTCGGTCTGTTGGCGATACGCAGTGGCATCATCACGTTCTCGAGCGCGGAGAATTCCTTGAGCAGGTGATGGAACTGAAAGACGAATCCCACCGTCCGGTTCCTGAGTTCCGCCAGGCGCTCGTCACTCGCGCCAATGGTCGGCTCACCACCCAGGATCACCGTGCCCGCGTCCGGGCGCTCCAGGGCGCCGAGCACATGCAGGAACGTGCTCTTCCCCGCGCCGCTCGCGCCGATCACCGCGACCATCTCGCCGGCGCCGACTGAGAGATCCACGCCCGAGAGCACGCTGATCTCGCTCCCGTCACCGCCGCGATATCCCTTCACGACACCGGTGGCGGCGAGCACGTTCATGCCCCGAGGCGACTCGATCGCTGTCATTCGCTTCGGATCGCCTCGATCGGGTAGAGCCGCGACGCCAGCGATGCGGGATGCAGCGTGGCGAGGATCGCGACCAGGATGCTCAGGATGACGATCAGACTCACGTCTCCCACCTGCAGCTGCACCGGGAGGTGATCTATGAAGTACACCGAAGGGTCGAGGGCGATCAATTTCCAGCGCCCGAGCGCGATGCCCGTGAAGAGGCCGAGGGCGAGCCCGAGTCCCGTGCCGACGATCCCGATGAATGCGCCCTGCAGCAGGAAGATCCGCCGGATCGAGTCGGGGCGCATGCCCATCGCCTTGAGGATGCCGATCTCGCGCGTCTTGTCGCGGACGACCATCGTGAGCGTGCTCACGATGTTGAACGCCGCGACGATGATGATGAGGGTGAGGATGACGGCCATGCCCATCTTCTCGAGCTTGAGCGCACGGAACAACGAACTGTTCTGCGCCTGCCAGTCGACGGTGCGGTATGGGAAACCGAGCGCGCTGTCGATGCGCTCCGCGACCAGCGGTGCGACCCAGCGGTCGGTCGTCTTCACCTCGATGCCCGTCACGGCTGAGTCCATGCCGGCGAACTCCTGCGCGGTCGCGAGTTCGAGGTAGACATAGCTGTTGTCATACTCGTACATGCCGGTCTCGAAGAGCCCCGTCACTTCGTACTCGAAGTAGCGTGGGATCAACCCGCCGAAGAGCGGGCTCGAGGCACCGCCGGCGGCCGTCACGATGGTGAGACGCTGGCCGGGCACCACGCTGAGCCGATCGGCGAGCAGGCGCCCCACGACGGCGCCGCGCAGCGCGCCCTCGCCGTCGCGGAAGGAGAAATTCCCTTCGCGCGCGTGATCGCGGATGCTCGTCACCTGCGTCGAGCCCGAGTCGCCCGCGAGAATGCCGGAGACAGACACCGCCTCGTGGTAGCCGCGCCCGGTCGTCGCCAGCCCCTGCGAGATGACGAACGGCGCTGCGTCCACGACGTCAGGCACGGAGCGCACCCTCGCCATCGCGTCGCGCCACGAATCGACGCGCAACGCCTCGCCGTACGTGAGCACGCGCACGTCGGGGCTGCCGACCAGGATCTTCTCGCGAAGGTCCGTCTGCAGTCCGTTCATGACGCCGATGATCACGATGAGCGCGCTCACACCCACCGCCACGCCCGCCACCGCGATGACGCTGATGAACGAGAGCAGGCGCGACCCGCGACGGCTGCCCAGGTATCGCCACGCGATGGAGAGTTCGAGCCGCATCATTCGGGACGCATGAGAGGGAACAGGATCACGTCGCGGATATGCGGGGTGTCGGTGAGGTACATGAACAACCGGTCGAGCCCTACGCCGACGCCGCCGGTCGGCGGCATGCCGTACTCCATCGCGCGCAGGTAATCCTCGTCCACTCCCGTCGCCTCTTCATCGCCGGCGGCCTTGAGACGCGCCTGCGCCTCGAAACGTTCCCGCTGGTCGATCGGGTCATTGAGTTCTGAGAACGCGTTCGCGAGTTCTTTGCCCCTCGCGAAGAGCTCGAACCGTTCCGTTAGCCCCGCCCTGCGGCGATGCGGCTTGGCGAGCGGAGAGAGCTCCACCGGATAATCGACGACGAACGTCGGCAGGTCGATCTTTGACTCCACATGCGCCTGGAACAACTCGTCGAGGAGCTTCGGCCGCGACAGCTTCGCCACGTCATGCACGCCGGCTCGCTCCGCAGCCCTCTTCAGCTCGGCATCCTGGAGCGCCGTCACATCCGCCACACCGAGCGCGGCCGAGAGCGAACCGACCCAGTCGATGCGCGGGAACGGCGTCTCGAAGTACGGCACGGGGGCGGCATCCGATCCATCTGGGCGCGTGCGCGGCGCTTCGCCGAGCGCATCGCGCACCGCCGTCGAGGCGGCGATGAGCAGCTGTTCCACGCGGCCCATCATCACCGTGTAATCGGCGTAGGCCTCGTAGAACTCGAGCATCGTGAACTCGGGGTTGTGTGTGCGATCGATCCCCTCGTTCCGGAAATCATGCCCGATCTCATACACGCGATCGAAGCCGCCCACGATCAGGCGCTTCAGGTAGAGCTCGTCCGCGATGCGCAGGTACAGCGGCATGTCGAGCGCGTGGTGGTGCGTCGTGAACGGCTTCGCCGCCGCGCCACCATACAGAGGCTGCAGCACCGGCGTCTCGACCTCGAGATACTTGAGGTCGTCCAGCGCGCGACGCAGCGCCGTCGTCATCTTCGAACGCGCGGCGTAATGCCGACGCACCTCAGGATGCACGGCGAGGTCGGCGTAGCGCTGGCGCGAACGCTGTTCACCGTCGGCGAAGCCCGAGTGACGCACCGAGCGGCCGTCGACGACCTCCTCCTTGCCGAACGGCAGCGGGCGCAGCGACTTCGCGAGCATCATGACGTCGTCCACGCGCAGCGTGACCTCGCCGGTGCGCGTGCGAAAGAGCGGTCCGTGTACGCCGATCACGTCGCCCAGGTCGAAGTGCGCGAGCATGGCCGCGTGCGCCGCGCTCATCTGGTCCTTGCGGAAGTACAGCTGGATGCGGCCTGTGTCGTCGGCGAGATGCGCGAACGTCGTCTTACCGTGGCCGCGCCACGCCACGATGCGTCCCGCGACCTTCACCATCGGTCCGTGAGGCGACTCGCCGACGGCGGCTTCCGCGTCGGCCTCCGTCGCCGGCATGAGTACGGCTACGTCGCCGCAACCATGCGAGCGGTCGTAGCTGTATGCGAACGGCGCCGTACCGGCGATGACGAGCGCGTCGAGTTTCTCCCGACGCGCCTTCATCACGAAGTTGATCTCCTCACTCATACTTTCTCCAGCACGGGCGGCGCGCCCGTCTGCTTCAGGTAGGCCTCGATGAACGGATCG
>JANOTV010000357.1:0-3378 GCA_031416495.1 Gemmatimonadota bacterium | reverse complement strand
CACCACTGCCCGACCCGCGGGCATCGTCCGCGCCTACTGGCTCTTCGCCGGCAACCAGTTCGAGCGCCTCCCCGCACTCTTCCCGGTTACGCCCAGGAACCTGCGGAACGACGTGAAAACGGGGGTCGCGTACGCGACATTCCGTCCCGACAAACAGCCCAACTACGTAGGGCACAACCCGCTGCAGCAGCTCTTGTACACCGGCTTGTATCTGGTGACGATCGTCATGGTCGTCACCGGGTTCACACTGTACGGCCCGTCGAACCCGGACGGCATCATCTACCGCACGTTCGACTGGCTGCCGCCGCTCCTTGGCGGACTTCAGGGTGTTCGGCTCGTGCACCATGTGTTCACATGGGCCTTCATCATCTTCATCATCCTGCACGTGTACCTATCCATCCGCTCGGACTATGTCGACCGAGCGGGAGTCGTTTCGTCCATCATCACCGGCGGACGGTACGTCTCAGTGGACCAGCATTACGAGGACTTCGACCCCGACGAGGTGCCGTCGAAGCCGTGGCCGACGAGTGAGTATCCCGTGCCCAGGAGTTGATCGTGACCCGCACCGTCGTCATCGGTCTCGGCAATCCCCTGATGGGTGACGACGGCGTGGGGCTCGCCGTGCTCGAGCGTCTGCGCGACGAGTGGCGCCTCGACGGCGTCGAGCTTGTGGACGGTGGCACGTGGGGGCTGTCCCTCTTGCCGGAGATCGAGGACGCCGAGCGACTCGTGCTTGTGGATGCGATCGCAGCGCATGGTGCCCCCGGCGACATCATTGAGCTCTCTCGCGAGCGATTGCCAGTCTACCTCTCGCGAAAGCTGTCGCCGCACCAGGTGGACATCAAGGACGCGCTCGCCCTCGCCGAATGGCGGGGGCGACTGCCCAGCGAGATCGTGGCGATCGGCGTGCAGCCTGGAGTCGTGGAACTCGGCACCGAACTGAGCGATGCAGTCGCTCCACAGCTTGGTCGGCTGGTGCTCACCGTCGTCGCACAGCTTCAACGATGGGGACACACCTGCGAACCCGTGACCGAGGAGGCGCATGCATGAGATGAGCCTCGCTCTCGAGATCGCGCGAATCGCCGAGGACAAGCTCGGCCTCGCGGCGCCGCAACTCGTCACGGTCGCGGTCGAAGTCGGCGATCGTGCCGGCGTGGAGCCGTCGAGTCTTGAGTTCTGTCTCGACGCTGTTTTCGCGACGCCGCCTTTCACGGGCGCCACGGGGATGATCCTGTCCACCCGTGGCACCGGGCTGCAGCTTGCGTACCTGGAGGTGGACGATGGCAATCCGGACGATTGAAGTGCGCGAGCGGGTCATGGCCCGCAACGACGAGTTGGCGGCACAGGTGCGCGAACGACTCGCTGCCCACGACGTCACAGCGTTCAACCTCGTCTCGTCGCCCGGGGCGGGGAAGACAACACTCCTCGAGCGTACACTCGCAGAGGTGGGAGAGGAACTCGGAATCGCCGTGATCACGGGCGATGTGCAGACGCAGAACGACGCTGTCCGGCTCTCGGCGCATACAGAACGTATCGTCAGCGCCGTTATCACAGGCGGGGCCTGCCACCTCGATGCGCTGCAGGTGCTCACCGCTCTCGATGTCGTGGATCTCGGACGCACACGGATCCTGTTCATCGAGAACGTGGGGAACCTCGTCTGTCCCGCCAACTGGGACCTGGGGGAGCGCGGGAAGATCGTGCTCTTCTCGGTCACCGAGGGGGAGGACAAGCCGCTCAAGTACCCGGCGATGTTCGAGCGCGCACAGCACGTGGTCATGACCAAGACCGACCTCCTGCCGTACGTGCCGTTCGACATTCGCCTCGCGATGGACAACGCGCGCGCGGTGAACCCCGATCTCAGGTTCTTCGATGTCTCCGCCCTGCGGGGATCGGGTCTCGAGGACTGGTTCAGCTTCCTGCGACAGGCCGCTGCGCCAACGCTCGCGGGCGCATGACCGCGACGCGCTCTTCGTCCGCGCGCGCGATCCAGGTGACCGGCGTGGTGCAGGGCGTCGGCTTCCGTCCGTTCGTCCATCGTCTCGCTCTGCGCCACGGGCTCGCCGGTTGGGTGCGTAACGTCGCCGGGACGGTGGAGATCCACGTTGAAGGTGACGAGTGGGAACTTGACGCCTTCGAAGCGGAGTTGCTGTCGCAAGCGCCGCCGGTCTCGCGCATCGTAGCGCTGCACGCGGTTCCGTCGCGCACGTCAGACGCGACAGACTTTCGAATCGCGTCGAGCGCCGACGCCGAGGGGAACAGACCGGTTCCGCAGGACATCGCGACGTGCGATGCGTGCGAAGCGGAGTTGCGCGACATCAATGGTCGTCGGTTCCGCCATCCGTTCATCACCTGCACCGACTGCGGTCCGCGCTATTCGGTCATCGACTCGCTCCCTTACGACCGCGAGCGCACATCGATGGCGGTGTTCCCGATGTGTGAACCGTGTCGCATCGAGTACGAGTGGCCGACCGACCGCCGATATCACGCCGAGACGGTCGCGTGCAACGACTGCGGGCCACATGTCTGGATCGTACTCGCCGACGGCGCCACAGTCGCCAGCGGTGATGCAACCATCGCGTATGCGGCAGGCATGATCGCCGAGGGCCAGATCGTTGCCATTCGCGGCGTGGGCGGCTTTCACCTCGCCTGCGATGCCACCAACGATGCGGCTGTGCGGCGCCTCCGCGAACGGAAGCACCGCGATGCGAAACCGCTGGCAGTGATGCTCGGCACACTCGCCGACGTGCGCGCGATCGCCTCGGTGTCTGACGCTGAAGCGCGTCTTCTCGCCGGTGCCGAGCATCCGGTCGTACTGCTGGAGCGGCGACCTGAGGGGTCGATCGCGCCGTCCGTCGCGCCAGGTCTCGACTGGATCGGAGTGATGTTGCCGTACGCGCCGCTGCACCACCTCTTGCTCGACGCCGCCGCGCGAGCGCTCGTGATGACGAGCGGGAACCTGAGCGAAGAGCCGATCGCGATCGGGAACGACGAGGCGCTCACGCGACTCAGTGGTATCGCCGACGCCTTCCTGCTGCATGATCGCGAGATCCTCTCTCGCGTTGACGATTCGGTCATCCGTGTCGTCGGTGATACGCCGGTGCTGTTGCGTCGGTCGCGCGGCTACGCCCCGTTGCCGCTGCGTCTGCCGGTTACATGCCCGCAGCCACTTGTCGCCGTTGGACCGCACCTCAAGAACACCTTCACGCTCGTTCGCGGTGATGCCGCTTATGTCAGCCCCCACATAGGGGATCTCGAGAACATCGAGAGCGTCGCACACTTCCGCGCCACGCTCAAGCGCTACCGCGATCTGTTCCGCATCGAACCCAGTGTGGTGGCGCGGGACCTGCACCCCGGATACCTCTCCACTCGCCTCGCTGA
>JANOTV010000356.1:0-3293 GCA_031416495.1 Gemmatimonadota bacterium | reverse complement strand
ATCCCGTCATCCGGCTCGATCAGCTCACCGTTGCCGGAGAGCATGTACGCGTGCTGGCGGTCGACGACGATGAGCAGCGCCTCGAGGCGGCGCAGCACGCGGTCGCTGCGCCAATCCTTCGCGAGTTCGACGGCCGCGCGCTGCAGGTTGCCGGGATGCCGTTCGAGCTTCTCCTCGAACTTCTCGAAGAGCGTGAACGCGTCGGCCGCCGCACCGGCGAAACCGGCGAGCACCTGCCCGCCCTTCATCGGACGCACCTTCACGGCGTTCGACTTCATGACGGTGTCGCCGACGGAGACCTGTCCGTCGCCGCCTATCGCCACCTGCCCGTCGCGGCGGACGGCGAGAATGGTCGTTGCATGGAAAACCGGGAGTGGCATCCTCGTAATATACCCGGCGCGGCCGGACCGCCGCCGGGCGTGGGGAGCTACGCTGTGGGGAGCTACGCCCGGGGATGGCTCTGCCGGTACACCTGCTTGAGCCGCTCCACCGACATGTGCGTGTAGATCTGGGTCGTGGTGATGCTCGCGTGCCCCAGCAGTTCCTGCACCGCGCGCAGGTCCGCACCACCGTCGAGCAGGTGCGTCGCAAATGTGTGCCGCAGGGCATGGGCACTGAGCCCCGCGCCCTCGTCTACCCGGCCAAGCCATGCGGTCACGGCGTTGTGCAGCGTCTTCGCCCCCATGCGCTGGCCGCGCTGGCTCAGGAAGAACGCCGTGCGGTCCCCCGCCGCGCCGACCTTGGCCAGCAGCTCATCGCGCACGCGTTCGTACTCGCGCAGCGCGCGCTGCGCCATCGAGCCGACGGGCACGATGCGCTCCTTGCGCCCCTTGCCGCGCACTTTCACCACGCCGCCCAGCAGGTCGAGGTCGGCGCGGTTCACGCCGCGGAGCTCGGAGATGCGCAGGCCTGCGGTATAGAAGAGCTCGAGGATCGCGAGATCGCGCACGTCGGTGAAGCGTCCACCCTGCGCGCGCGTCTCCGCGGTGGCGAACAGCGTCTCCACCTGCGCGCGGTCCAGGTGCCCTGGCAGGTGCTTCTCGAGCTTGGGGGACCCCACGGCGCGCGCGGGATTCGACTCCACCACGTCGGCGCGATGCAGGAAGCGGAAGAAGCTCCGCGCCGCCGACAGCGCCCGCGCGCTCGAGCGCCTGGAGAGTCCCTTCCGGTGCAGGTGCGCGAGCCACGCGCGCATCGTGAGCCGGTCCACCTGGTCCCACGCCACTTCCTCGACCCCGAGGTGCCGCTTCAGGAACTCGTGGAATCCCGCGAGGTCGCGCGAGTAGGCGGAGAGCGTGTTGGGCGAGACGTCACGTTCCTTCTCGAGGTGCGTGAGGAACGTCTCGATCATCCCCGGGACGCGCGGCGCGGCGCGACCGTCTCGCCGAAGTGCGCGCCAAGCGACTTCAGGTAGCTGTTGATCGTGCGGTTCGGTCCGCCGCGCACCTTCATGAGCACGCGGTAGAGCGGCGCCTGGACCCATCCGTCCTCGGTCATCCTCACTTCGGCACCGACGCCGGTGCGCATGACGTCATACGTCCACTTGCCGCCCCAGTCCTTCTGGTCGTCATTCAGCACCGTCATCACGAGGCGCTGCCCCGGGGTCTCGGAGGTGACCTCGATCTGCACCGGACCGGACAGCTTCATCAGCTGCTCCCACGACTCGCGCCGCTTGCCGGTGAGCCGCTTCATGGAATTCACGTCGCTCCACCAGTCGGGCGTGCGCGCCAGATCGCGGATCACCGCGTACACGGAGTCCGGCGCGGCCGTCAGCGTGATGGAGCTTGTGACACGGTGTTCGCGTGGCAGCGACCAGCCGTAGACCCACACGCCGCCAAGCACGACGGCGGCCAGCACCGCCAACTTCATCAGGAATCGCACGCGGCTAACCTCCGGTGACCGACGACGGACGCTCGAGGACTGTTATCCCATACTCCAGACGCCACTGCTCCAGCGCTCGTAACGCCCGCTCGGCATACCGCTCCCGCTTCAGGACCTTGTCCCGAGGCACCTCGGCCAGCTCCTCGATCAGCCCGAAGTTCGCGTTCATGGGCTGGAAGTGCGCGGGCTCCGCTTCCCGCAGGTATCGGTAGAGCGCACCGAGCATCGTGACCGGAGGGGGCACCACCGCCGCCTGACCGCACAGCAGACGGTCGAGGTTGATCGCCGCGAGCAGCCCGGTCGCCGTGCTCTCGGTATAGCCCTCGACCCCCGTCAACTGGCCGGCGAGCATGAGCGTCGGCTCGTCACGCACCGCGAGGTGCGCCGAGAGCGCGGCCGGCGCGTTCACATACGAGTTGCGATGGATGCTGCCGAAGCGCAGGAACTCGGCATTCCCCAGGCCTGGGATCAACCGGAACACGCGCGACTGCTCCGGGATGCGAAGCCGCGTCTGGAAGCCGACGAGGTTCCACATGCGCCCTGCCTTGTCCTCCCGTCGAAGCTGCACCACCGCCCATGGACGCTTCCCCGTTTTCGGGTCGCGCAGTCCGATCGGCTTCATCGGTCCATGGCGCAGCGACTCGCGACCGCGTCGCGCCATCTCCTCCGCCGGCATGCAGCCTTCGAAGTACGGCACCGCGTCGAACTCATGCGCGGTGAACTGGTCGGCGGCCGTGAGCGCATCGATGAAGGCATCGTACTGCGTCTTGTCCATCGCGCAGTTGAGGTACGCCCCACCGTCGTCCTCGGCGCCCTCCATCGTCTCCTTGTCCCAGCGCGCGGCACGGAACGCCACGTGCATGTCGATGGATTCCGCCGCGATGATCGGTGCGATCGCATCGTAGAACGCCAGCGACTCGACGCCGAGCCGCGCACGCAGCGACTCCGCGAGTGCGTCGCTCGTGAGCGGCCCGGTGGCGATGATCGCAGGACCCTTCGGCACCTCCGTCACCTCACCACGATCGACCGTGATGTTCGGATGCGCGTGCACGCGCTCATGCACGATGCGGCTGAACAGGTCGCGGTCCACCGCGAGCGCGGAGCCCGCCGGCACGCGCGCCGCATCGGCCGCCTCGAGCACGATGGAGCCGAGCTGGCGCATCTCGGCCTTGAGCAGCCCGTGCGCGTTCGTGACTTCGGTGCTCTTGAACGTGTTGGAGCAGACGAGCTCGGCCAGGCGATCGGTCTGGTGCGCGGCAGTCGGCCGGACGGGACGCATCTGGTGCTTTACCACACGATGCCCGCGTCCCGCAAACTTAATGGGGGCCTCGCTCCGGGCGCGCCCGCCTCCCACCACATGGATCAGATCCGGTGTGGTCACGCCGTCACCACCTCGGCTTCCGCGTCGGCGC
>JANOTV010000355.1:0-10645 GCA_031416495.1 Gemmatimonadota bacterium | reverse complement strand
GATCATCGTGGCAGAGAAGGAAGGACGATAATGGGACAGAAGACTCATCCGATCGGGTTTCGCCTCGGCATCTCGAAGCAGTGGCGCTCGACGTGGTTCGCGAAGAAGGATTTCCCGGCCCTGCTGAAGGAGGATGCACTCCTCCGGAAGTACCTCAAGGCCCGCCTCGGCGGCGCTGCGATCGCCGACATCACCATCGAACGGAAGCCGGGGAAGGTCGTCGTGACCATCCACACCGGTCGTCCGGGCGTCGTGATCGGCAAGAAGGGCCAGGCGGTCGAGGAGCTCAAGAACGAGCTTCAGCAACTGACCGGCAAGGACGTGGGGATCAACGTCGAGGAGATCAAGCGCCCGGAGATCGAGGCGCAGCTCGTCGCCGACAACATCTCCGCGCAGTTGGCGCAGCGCATCTCGTTCCGTCGCGCGATGAAGCGCGCGGTGCAGAGCGCGATGCGCATGGGTGCGGAAGGCATCAAGGTGAAGTGCTCGGGGCGCCTGGGTGGGGCCGAGATCGCGCGCGTCGAGGGATACCACGAAGGTCGTGTGCCCCTTCATACGCTGCGCGCCGACATCGACTATGCGACCTCGACCGCGAAGACCACGTTCGGCACCATCGGTGTCAAGGTGTGGATCTTCAAGGGTGAGATCGTCGAGGGACGGCGTGGCAACACGTACTCCTCGGACGCCTAAGGAGAACTGACAAATGCTATCCCCCAAGCGCGTAAAATTCCGAAAGATGTTCAAGGGCCGCATGACGGGTCTCGCGCATCGTGGCGCGACCGTCGCGTTCGGTCACTATGGATTGCAGGCGCAGGAGCCGGGTTGGGTGACGGCGCGCCAGATCGAGGCGGCTCGCGTGGCGCTGACGCGCCACATCAAGCGTGGCGGCAAGGTCTGGATCCGCATCTTCCCGGACAAGCCGGTGACGAAGAAGCCGGCCGAGACCCGCATGGGCAAGGGCAAGGGATCGCCCGAGCTTTGGGTCGCGGTGGTAAAGCCGGGCCGCGTGCTGTTCGAGATCGAGGGCGTGTCGAAGGAGATCGCCCAGAAGGCGTTGGGGCTCGCCGCGGCGAAGCTCGGCGTCAAGACGAAATTTGTTGTGCGCGAGGAGGCGCTGAGCGATGAAGGCTGACGAGATCCGGGACCTGGGCGCCGATGACATCCGCGCACGGCTCGCTGAGTTGGAAGAGGAGCGTTTTCGCCTCCGCTTCCGTGGCGCCACCGAGCCGCTGAGCAATCCGCTCAGGCTGCGTTTCATCCGCCGCGACATCGCGCGGCTTCAGACGGTGCTCGCCGAGAAGGCGCGCATGACGGAGGCCGCGCGCTAGCCGCGCGCGAGGAGATATAGATGGCAGAGACCGAGAAGACCCCAACGACGGCCCGCACGGCACGCAAGACGCGCCTTGGGCTGGTCGTGAGCGACAAGATGGACAAGACAGTCGTGGTCGCGATCGAGCGTCGCGTGCCGCACCCGATCTACGGGAAGATGGTGACGCGGACGAAGCGGCTGAAGGCGCATGACGAGGCCAACAGCGCGAAGACCGGCGACATGGTTCGGATCGTCGAGACACGCCCGCTGTCGAAGGACAAGCGGTGGCGGTTGCTCGAGATCGTCGAACGCGCACGTTAAGGGAGACGATCAATGATCCAACAGGAATCAGTGGTGAAGGTCGCGGACAACTCGGGGGCCAAGCAGGCCCTCGTGATCCGCGTCCTCGGTGGCACGCGCCGCCGTTACGCCGGCCTTGGCGACAAGGTCGTGGTGACGGTCAAGGTCGCGCTCCCGAACGGCACGGTGAAGAAGTCCGACGTCGCGAAGGCGGTCGTCGTGCGCACCGTGAAGGAGACCCGCCGGAAGGATGGCAGCTATATCAAGTTCGACGAGAACGCCGTCGTCATCATCGATGACAAGGGCGAGCCCAAGGCGACCCGCATCTTCGGACCGGTGGCGCGTGAGCTGCGCGAGAAGCGCTTCATGAAGATCGTGTCCCTGGCCCCCGAGGTGCTCTGACATGCGCATCCTGACCCAGCGCGAGACCCGCGGCAAGAAGAACCGCACGCGTCACCAGCGGAACGCCGAGCGTTCGCCGATGATCGTGTCGCGTGGCGACACCGTGCGCATCATGCGCGGCGATGACAAGGGCAAGGAAGGGAAGATCACCAAGGTGGACCTGAAGTCGGGGCGCGTGACGATCGCAGGGATCAACATGGTGAAAAAGCATCGCCGCGCGAAGAAGGCCGACGAGCAGTCGGGCATCATCGAGATGGAAGCGCCGATGGCAGTGAGCAACGTCATGCTGCTGGACCCGAACTCGGGGAAGCCGACGCGTGTCCGCACGCGGATCGACATCGACCCGACGACGAAGAAGCGCACGAAGGAGCGGGTGAGCGCGAAGAGCGGCGAGCCCATCGCCTTCAGTCGCTGAACCAGGGAACTGACCAATGGCAACGACCAAGACGCAGGGCGAGAAGAAGAAGTCCGGTGGCGGCAGTGAGAAGCGCGCCTCGATGCTCCCCAAGGAGCACGCGGGTGCCGCACTGCCGGTGCCGAAGCCGCGCCTGCACGCATACTACATGAAGACGGTGCGCGAGCGACTGATGGCGCAGTTCAGCCTGAAGAACCCGCACCAGGTGCCGAACCTCACGAAAATCACGCTGAACGTCGGCATGGGCGAGGCCATCAAGCAGCCCAAGGTGCTTGACGCGATCGTGGACGAACTCGCGGTGATCACCGGCCAGAAGCCGCTGCGCACGAAGGCGAAGAAGTCGATCGCCAACTACGGGCAGCGCGAAGGGCAGGAGATCGGCGTGGCGGTGACGCTGCGCGGCGCGCGGATGTGGGAGTTCCTCGACCGGTTCATCTCGGCGGCGCTCCCGCGCGTGCGCGACTTCCGCGGACTCAACACCCGCGCCTTTGACGGCCGTGGCAACTACAGCCTCGGCGTGAAGGAGCAGATGATCTTCCCCGAGATCAACTATGATCTCGTGGAAACCATCCACGGCATGGACATCACGTTCGTGACGACCACCAACCGGGATGACATGGCCTTCGCGCTCCTGCGCGAACTGGGCATGCCGTTCCGCGGCGACGACAAGCCTATTGTCGTCCAGGCCTGAGGAAGACATGGCAAAGAAGAGTTCCATCGAGAAGAACGATCGTCGCAAGGCGATGGCCGAGCGCCAGAAAGTGAAGCGCAAGGCACTGGCCGACACCGTACGCAGCACCAAGGCGACGGATGAGGAGAAGCGGGCTGCCCAGGTCGCGCTGCAGAAGCTGCCGCGCAACGGCGCCCCGATCCGCGTCCGCAACCGCTGCCAGATGACCGGCCGCAGCCGCGGTTATGTTGCGATGTTCGGGTTGAGCCGTATCGCGTTCCGGGAAATGGCACTTCAGGGGCTGATTCCGGGCGTAAGGAAAGCATCCTGGTAGTGGAAGGTGGAAGGTGGAAGGTGGAAGGTTGCAGTCCCTCGGGTCCCGAAACGGAGCGCAAATCTGTGCTCGCGTCGGTTCCCTTCACTTCCTAAAGGTCCGGGCTTCCCGGATACCATAGGAGCAGAGAAACACTCATGAGCATGACTGACCCGATCGCCGATATGCTCACGCGGATCCGCAATGCAGTGCATGCAAAGCACCGTCGCGTGGACATGCCGGCGTCAAAGATGAAGGTCGAGATCGCGCGCCTCCTCAAGGAGACCAGCTTCATCTCGGACTACCGCACCCTGGAGTCCGAGGATGGCAAGCTGATGCTCCGCGTGGCACTCAAGTATGCCGGCGGCACGCCGGTGATCCGTGAGCTGCAGCGCGTCTCGACGCCTGGCCTCCGCCGCTATGTCGGCGCCGGCGAGATCCCGCGCGTGCGCAATGGTCTCGGCGTCGCGCTCCTCAGCACGTCCAAGGGGCTGATGACCGACCGTCAGGCGCGCGCAGAGCGCACCGGCGGCGAACTCCTTGCCTACATCTGGTAAGGAGACCCTCACATGTCACGAATCGGAAAGTTGCCGGTGGAGATCCCAGCCGGCGTTACGGTCAAGCTCGAGGGGAACAAGGTCTCGGTGAAGGGCCCTGTAGGGGAGCTCTCCCGCACGATCCATCCCGAGATGATCGTGAAGATGGAAGGCAGCACGCTGACCGTCGCCCGGCCGTCGGATGATCAGATGCACAAGGCGCTGCACGGCCTCTCGCGTACGCTCGTCGCCAACATGGTCGAGGGCTGCTCGAAGGGCTACGTGAAGACGCTCGAGATCTCGGGTGTCGGTTACAAGGCCGAGCCCAAGCCGTTCGGGTTGCAGTTCGCTCTGGGCTATTCGCATCAGGTGATCTACAAGGCACCGGCGGGCATCAAGCTCACCGCACCGCAGCCGACGCAGGTTCGCATCGAAGGCGCTGACAAGGAAAAGGTCGGCCAGGTAGCCGCGGAGATCCGCGCGCTCCGGCCCCCCGAGCCCTACAAGGGCAAGGGCATCAAGTACGCGGGCGAAGTCATCCGGCGTAAGGCCGGTAAGGCGGGAGGCAAGTAATGCCGGGTAAGCGTATTCCGAAGACGCGCGCGGGACTCCGCGCGCGCCGCCACACGCGAGTGCGGGCGAAGGTGGCTGGGACGGCTGAGAGGCCGCGCCTGGTCGTGTTCCGCTCACTCAAGCACATGTCGGCGCAGCTCGTCGACGATGTGGCGCACAGGACCCTGATGACCATCACGGACTCTGGGTTGACTGGCAAGAAAACGGAGAAGTCCGTCGAGGTCGGGAAGCGCGTCGCCGAAAAGGCGAAGGCGGCAGGGATCACGAAGGTCGTGTTCGACCGAGGCGGTTACCAGTATCACGGCCGCGTGAAAGCGGTGGCCGAGGGAGCCCGCGAAGGCGGGTTGGAGTTTTAAATGGCTGAGCAGACTGGTGGTTCAGGGGCGCCCGCAGGGCGCCGTGGTGGTCCGGGTGTTGGCCGCGGTCGTGGCGCCCCGGGCGGTGGTGGCGGTCGCGGTGGTCCGGGCGGTGGTCCGGGCGGCGGCCGTGGAGGCCCAGGTGGGCCCGGCGGCGGTCGTGGTGGCCCAGGCGGCGGTCGTGACGGACGCGGCGGTGGCCGCGACGGTGGCCGCGGTGGCCCGTCGCAGGACCGCGAGGGGAGCGATCTCCTCGAGAACGTGATCGCCATCAATCGCGTTGCGAAGGTCGTGAAGGGCGGTCGTCGCTTCAGCTTCAACGCGCTCGTCGCCGTCGGCGACGGGCAGGGGAAGGTGGGCATCGCGACCGGCAAGGCGAACGAAGTCTCCGAAGCGGTCCGCAAGGCCGTGGACGGGGCGCGCCGCCACATGATCAGCATCCCGATGACGGGTGCGACCATCCCGCACGAGATCGTCGGTAAGCATGGGGCAGGCAAGGTCCTGATGAAGCCGGCCGCTCCCGGAGCCGGTGTCATCGCAGGTGGCGCGGTGCGCGCGATCATGGAATGCGCGGGCATCCACGACATCCTGACGAAGTCGCTGGGTTCGACGAACCCGCACAACATGGTGCTGGCCGCACTTGACGGGCTGCAGAGCCTGACGACGGTCGAGCAGATCGCGCGTGAGCGCGGTGTCGAGGTCAGCTCGCTCGGCTACCGCTCGCGTGCGAAGTCAAAGGAGACGGTGTAATGGCACGGACGTTCGTATGGCATCCAGGCAAGGGTCCGAAGCACACCCTGCCGAACACCCTCACTGAGGGGAAGGTCCGCATCACACAGGTGCGGTCCGGTATCGGCCACGAAGCGCGCATGAAGGCGACCTTGAAGGCCCTCGGCCTTCGCCACCACCAGGACTCGGTGGTGCATGAGGATTCGCCGGCGTTGCGCGGAATGATCAAGCGCGTGCGTCACTTGCTCGAAGTGACGCCGGTGACGGAGTGAATGAAATGAGCGACGAGAAGATCACACTGCATACCCTGGCACGGACGCCGGGCTCGCACCGCAACCGCAAGCGTATCGGCCGCGGACCGGGCTCGGGCACGGGTAAGACGTCGGGCAAGGGACATAAGGGCATGAAGGCCCGCGCCGGACATCACGGACCGGGTGGCAACAAGCCGCACTTCGAGGGTGGCCAGATGCCGCTCACGCGTCGTGTGCCGAAGCGTGGTTTCCACAACCCGGCGCGCGTCGAGTCGCAGGTCATCGCGATCTCCGACCTCAGTCTGGTCGAAGGCTCCGAGATCACCCGTGAGACACTGGCCGCCGTGGGTCTCATGAAGATGGTCAAGGGTCCGGCGAAGCTCCTGTCGAATGGTGAGATCGACCGCGCAGTGACTGTGCGCGGCGTCAAGGTCAGCGCTGCCGCACGCGAGAAGATCGTCGCTGCCGGCGGCACGATCGAGGAATAAGCATGGCTCAGGCGAACCCGATGGCGGCGGTAGGCAACATCTACCGCACGCCGGAACTCTGGCAGAAGATCACGTTCACGTTCCTCTGCCTGGTGGTCTACCGGGTGGGATCGCACGTCACCGCCCCCGGCGTTGACGTGGTCGCGATGATGGATTTCTTCGCCACCCAGGGCGGGGGACTCCTTGGGCTGTACGACCTGTTCGTGGGCGGCAACCTCTCGCGCTCCACGATCTTCGCGCTGGGCATCATGCCCTACATCTCGGCCAGCATCTTCATGCAGATCGGCGCAGCAGTCGTGCCGACGATGGAGAAGATGCAGAAGGACGAGGAAGGCAGGAAGAAGATCACGCAGTGGACCCGCTACGCCACCGTGGTCCTCGCGATCGTCCAGGCGTACGGCTACGCGCTCTTCACCTCCGGCGTGCAGGGTGCGGTCACCGATCCCGGCACCGGCTTCATCATGCAGATGGTGCTGTTCCTCACCACCGGCGCGCTCTTCGTCATGTGGCTGGGTGAGCAGATCACCGAACGCGGCCTCGGCAACGGCGCCTCGCTGCTGATCTTCTTCTCGATCGTCGAGCGCTTTTGGCCCTCGATCTTCCAGACGATCGGCTTCGTGAGCACCGGGGCGGTCTCGCTGCTGGCACTGATCGCGATGGCGATCGTCATGCTCGGCGTCGTCGCCGGCGTCGTGGCGATGACCCTCGCGGCACGTCGCATCGCGATCCAGATCCCGCAGCGCACCATGGCCCGCGGACGTCAGCGCGAGGCGGCGAAGAACTTCATCCCGCTCCGCATCAACTCCGCCGGCGTCATGCCGATCATCTTCGCGCAGTCGCTGATCGTCGTTCCCGGTGCGCTTGCACAGTTCTCGGGCAACCCGACGCTCGCCGTCTGGGCGGAATACTTCGCGCCGGGCACGTGGTTCTACTTCGTGCTCTCGGCCGTGCTGATCATGTTCTTCACCTACTTCTACACGTCGATCATCTTCAATCCGGTGGACCTCGCCGAGAACCTGAAGAAGCAGGGCGGCTTCATCCCGGGCATCAAGCCGGGCTCGAAGACGGCCGAGTACATCGACCATGTCGTCACGCGCATCACGCTGCCGGGCGCGATCTTCCTGACCGTCATCGCCCTGATGCCGATCTTCCTGGCCGACGCGTTCGCGGTGCCGTTCCAGTTCGGCGGCACATCGCTGCTCATCGTCGTGGGCGTCGCCCTCGACACGATGACGCAGATGCAGCAGCACCTGCTGCTGCGCAAGTACGACGGCTTCATGAAGAAGGGCCGCGTTCGGTTCCGCGGCCGCGCCCAGACCGGTTTCTGAGGCGCACGGCGTGATCGTTGTATTGCTGGGCCCGCCGGGTGCCGGCAAGGGGACGCAGGGTGAGCGCGTAGCCGCGGCACTCGGCGTCCCCAAGATCGCGACCGGGGATGTGCTCCGTGCCGCCCTCAAGGCGGGGACGCCCCTCGGTCGCGAAGCCAAGGCCTGCATGGATCGCGGCGATCTCGTGCCCGATTCCGTGATCCTCGGCATCATGAAGGAAGCCCTCGCCGCACCCGTGCATGACAAGGGCGTCGTCCTCGACGGCGTCGTGCGCACCGTGCCGCAGGCCGTAGGCCTCGCCAAGGCGACGAAAGAGCTCGGCCGCGGGGTGGATGTCGTGCTGATGTTCGACATCGCCGATGACGAACTCGTCGCGCGACTCTCGGGCCGCACCGTCTGCGACACCTGCCAGAAGCCCTACATGGGCCTGCAGCCTGGCACGCCATGCCCCACTGGCAACGGTGGCAAACTCGTGCGCCGCAAAGACGACGAGCCCGACGCCGTGCGCAACCGTCTCCGCGTCTATCGCGCGCAGACCGCACCCGTACTCGACTGGTACCTGGGCAACGGCACGAAGGTCGTGCGCATCGACGCCGTGGGAACGTTCGACGAGGTCGCCAAGCGCGCACTGGCCGCTGTCGGCCGCTGACGCGGCGGTGATGCCGTCATGATCCAGCTCAAGAGCTCGCGCGAGATCGAGACGATGGCCGCAGGCGGACGGATCCTCGCCGCGACGCACGCGCAGGTGAAGCCCGGCATCAAGCCCGGCGTCTCGACGATGCAGATCGACGCGATGGTCGAGTCGTTCATCCGCTCGCATGCCGGCGCGCTGCCGTCGTTCAAGGGTCTCTACGGATTCCCCGGCTCCGCCTGCGTCTCCATCAACGAGGAGATCGTGCACGGCATCCCGTCCACCAGGCGCGTGCTGCGCGAGGGGGACATCGTGTCGATCGACATCGGCGTGCATTACGGCGGATTCCATACCGACTCGGCGTGGACCTACGCGGTGGGTGAGATCTCCGCCGAAACGCAGCGCCTGATGGACGTGACCGAGGCGTCGCTGTATGCGGGCATCGCCGAGCTGAGGATCGGGAACCACATCGGCGATATCGGCGCGGCGGTCGAGGCGGTGGTGACGAAGGGGAAGTTCACGGTGGTGCGTGATCTCGTCGGGCACGGCGTGGGCGCCTCGATGCACGAGGACCCGCAGGTGCCGAACCATGGCAAGCCGAAGCGCGGGCCGAAGCTTCAGGCGGGGATGACGCTCGCGATCGAGCCGATGGTGAACGCGGGTGGCGCGGCGACGCGGACGCTGGCGGACAGGTGGACGATCGTGACGATGGACGGGTCGATGAGCGCTCACTTCGAGCACACGGTTGCCGTTACGGCGGATGGTCCGCGGGTTTTGACCAGGCGTTAGCTCTGTTGATGCGGGAGGGCGCGCTCGTTGGGATCGGCCGTCCAGCAGAGGCCATGACCGTGCCCGAGCGGACGAATGGACGCTGCTCTCAGGCTCGGCAGTTGCGCCGGGGACGGTAGCCTACAACTGCCGCTCCACCGCATCCGTCGCGCGCTTCGCGAACTCCGCGCACGATGCCACCAGCCGCGCCGCTTCCGCTGCCAGTTGAACGCCTGCCGCCTTCTCGGGCATGCTCACGACATTGATCCGCACGTTGTAGGCCGCACCCCTGCAAGCAGCCTCCGCGAGCAGCGCCGCCACGCCGGCATCGCTCACCGCATTGCTGTTCCCCTTCTCCGCGCAGATCGCGGCGAGCTCCGCCACCTCGCCGCACAGGCGCGTGGTCTCGAGGGGAACTTCGGCGGCCTTCATCAGACCGGCCTGGATCGCGGCTGTGCGCACGGTGCGCTGCTCGGGCGTCTCCTTCGGGAGCTTGTGGGCCTCGCTCACGGCGGTGTACGCGGCCGCGTCCTCATCCTTGAGCTCGGCCAGGCGGCGCACGAGGTGTGAGGCGCGAAGGCCGAGTTCCTTCATCTCGGCGTCGACGGCTGCGTACTTCTTCCGGCCGACGGTGAGGGCGGAGACCATCTGCGCGATCGCGGCGGCCAGCGAGCCCACCAGCGCCACCACCGTACCGCCGCCCGGCACCGGCGCAGCCGATGCGACCGCGGCCGTGAACCCGGCGATCGATTCGCCGCCCGCGGCAGCGCGGCGCACCTGGCGCTCGAGCACGAGGTTCGGATCGTAGGTCTTCCAGCGCAGATGCCTCGCTGCGGCCTCGAAGAGGGCGCGCTCGGGCACGAGGCCCACGATCTCGCTCCACGTCGGCGTCACGCCGAGTGCCTCGGCTTCCATCTTCACCATCTCGTAGGCGCGGTGGAGCGGGGTGGCGTCGAGGTCCACGAGGTTCATCGAGACCTGTGACTGGCCATCGACTTCCATGCCGAGCCCCTTCACGCCCCTGAGGCCGCCGGAGGAGCCGCGCACGGACTTCGCAACGGCCTTGGCGATGGCGAGGTTCTCCTTGCCGCCGAGGTAGACGTTGTAGGCCACGAGGAACGGCCGCGCGCCGATGACGGTCGCGCCGGCGGTCGGGTGCACGGCGTTGGGGCCGAAGTCGGGGACGCGGTTGGTGTTGCTGCCGATCTCTCGGCGCGCGGCTTCGAACTCGCCGCGGCGCAGGTCGGCGAGGTTCACACGGTCGGGGCGCGAGGCGGCGCGCTCATAGAGGAACACGGGGATCTTCAGTTCCTTGCCGACGCGGTCGCCGAGTGTGCGGGCGAGCACGATGCAGTCCTCCATCGACGTGCCTTCGAGGGGGATGAAGGGGCAGACGTCGGTCGCGCCGATGCGCGGGTGCTCGCCTTCGTGCGTGTTGAGGTCGATGAGCTCGGCGGCCTTGGCGATGCCGGCGAAGGCTGCGTTCACCGCTATCTCCACGGGCGCCACGAAGGTGACGACGGTGCGGTTATGCGAGGGGTCGCTCGAGACGTCGAGCACCACGGTGCCTTCGACG
>JANOTV010000354.1:0-1669 GCA_031416495.1 Gemmatimonadota bacterium | reverse complement strand
AGTCGAGCGTGACTGCGTGCTGTCCGCTGGAGCGGATCCTCGGTCGCACGAAGCTCCTGGGCTGTACGCCCAGGAACGTCAGCGCCCCGAGAGCACCCTCTTCCGCACCGTAGTCTCGGCTTCGACCCGTCCGCACATGATCTCGCAGAGACGAAAGACCTCACGATCCGCGAGTTCGTAGTGGATATGCAGTCCGTCGCGGCGACGGGTCACGAACCCCAGCACGTGCAGCATCTGCAGGTGCTTCGAGACATTCGCCTGGCCGAGCCCCGTCTTCTCGATGATATCGGAGACGGTGGCTTCGCCGTCGCGAAGGGCGCTAAGGATGCGCAGCCGCGCCGGCTCGCCGAGCGCCTTGAAGCGGGCGGCAACGATGTCGAGCACGGCAGGGGCCATCTTTACTTCCTTCGGCATGGCAGGCTCCCATAAATGACTGACTAGTAATATAATAGACGCAGCGCGCGCGCTCCAACCGCTTGCCCGGCGTCACATCCCATATCTTCCGCACACAACGAGAGCCTGCAGTCCGTCGCTCGCCTGAGGGAGTCATGGAGATCACGTTCACGGGGGCCGCGCGGGAAGTGACCGGCAGCTGCCATATCGTGCGGGTGAACGGCAAGACGATCATGCTCGACTGCGGACTGTTCCAGGGACGCCGCCGCGATGTCGAGGGGAAGAACCGCCGGTTGCCGATGCCACCCGGGCAGATCGATGCGGTCGTGCTCTCCCACGCGCACATCGATCATGCGGGACGACTGCCGTTCCTTGTGAGGGAGGGATACGCGGGCCATATCCACTCGACCGTCGCGACGCGCGACCTGTGCGAAGTGATGCTCGCCGACTCGGCGCACATCCAGGAGAAGGACGCGGAGTTCCTGCGCCGCCACAACAAGTCGGTGGCCGATCCTCTCTACGCGCTGACCGATGTCTCGGACACACTCACGCAGATGACGCCGCACCGGTATGGTGACCGGTTCGAGGTGGTGCCCGGCGTGACGGTGCGATTCGTCGATGCCGGACACATACTTGGCTCGGCCTCGGTGGTGCTCGAGTGGATGGAAGGCTCGACCACGCGGCGCCTCGGCTTCAGCGGCGACATCGGTCGCTCGAACCTGCCGATCATCAGGGACCCGGCGCCGCCGCCGGGACTCGACTGGGTGATCATGGAGTCGACGTACGGCGACCGGGACCACGAGAGCGTCGAAGGCGCGCGCGACGAACTCGCGCGGATCGTGCGTGAGACGGCAGCGCGCGGTGGACGCATCCTGATCCCCGCGTTCGCCGTCGGACGCACACAGGAGCTGTTGTACGAGCTGCGCGGTCTCGTGCAGGAAGGCAAGATCCCGCGCCTGCCGATGTTCGTGGACAGTCCGCTGGCGAACGAGGCCACCGCAGTGTTCCACGACAATACGCAGGATTTCGACCAGACCGAGGAGCGTGTGCGTCGGTCGGCCGGCGAGCGCCACGGGATGTTCGAGTTCGACCTGCTGCGATTCACGCCGTCCATCGACGAATCGAAGGCGATCACGCGCAGCTCGGGACCGGCGATCGTGATCGCGGCGTCCGGCATGTGCGAGTCGGGACGCATCCTGCATCACCTGATGAGCGGTGCCAGCGAACCGCGGAACACGATCCTCATCGTCGGCTTCCAGGCGGAGCACACACTCGG
>JANOTV010000353.1:0-2667 GCA_031416495.1 Gemmatimonadota bacterium | reverse complement strand
GGACGCTTCACGCGCCGCGGCTGGAGTCAGGTCCGGCGCGTCTCAAGCTTCGGATCCGCAGCGCGGATGGGCCGTGAGACCACCGGTGACATGGTCAGGCATGACGGCGAGATACTCATGGCGTTCAGGGACTCCGTGAATGAATACCTCCACAATGTCGTGACCATGGCACACGTGCACGGAGACGCTCTGTCGGTCGAGCACGTGAATCTCAACCAAGTGCTGCTCGGCGTCGCGTACACGACGATCGGTGTACATGAAGGTGTGCTGCATCTCGCAATCAGCGCGCTCATCCCCGAGAACAGGTCAGACGAACGTGTGCCTGCCGACATCTGGACCTCGAAGCGCACCCCGGCTGGATGGTCACCCATCGAGCGAGCCGTGGATGGCCTCTACGCGAACATGCTGACGGAACCACGCTTCCTGTCCACAGCCGACGGCATGGTACTCGCCTGGCAGGAGCGGATCGACGGCCGACAGCTGTTGCAGTGGAAGCTGATGTCCGATGGGCAGAAGACCGTCGTGCATACGAAGGACGTCACCGGCAATCCTGTGCAGGGACAGGCGCCGTTCCACCACCTGATGACCGCCCCGGTGAACGATTCGACGGCCGAGGTCCTTCAACTCACGGGCCGCGGGCACCGCGTGCTCGCGACGGTGCCGATCCTGAGGAACTACGCGCCGATGCTGGCCGGCTCCGCCGCACGACCGATGCTGCTCTCGGTCGCCCCCACCTCGGTGCCGGGAAGTACCGCCGAGTTGCGGGCGTTCGAGTTGCGCTGCGCTGCCGCTAACTTGAGGCCATGAGCGCACCCACTCCTCTCCATACCTCCCGCACGCTCGGCGATCTTCGCATCCACGCACTGCAGGCCGGCGGCCAGCGGCTCGATGGCGGTGCGATGTTCGGCGTCGTACCCAAGCCGCTGTGGGAACGCCGTATTCCCGCCGACGAACGCAATCGCATCCCGCTCGGGATGCGATGCCTGCTCGTGGAGCACCCGAGTGGGCTCGTGCTGATCGACACCGGGGTCGGGAACAAGGAGGACGCGAAGTTCACCGACATCTACGGCATCGAGTGCACGGTCGATGGATTCCCGTCGATGCTGCATGCGGCGATCTCAGCGGCCGGGTGCTCGCCGGCGGAGATCAGGACCGTGATCAACTCGCATCTGCACTTCGATCACGCCGGCGGCAACACGATGCGGGACGAGTCTGGGAAGATCGTGCCGACCTTTCCGAACGCGCGCTATTTCGTGCATGGCGGCGAGATGCACTACGCGACGCACACGAACGAACGCACCGCTGCGAGCTACTTTACGCGGAACTGGGATGCGCTGCGCGAGAGCGGGCAGCTGGAACTCGTGGACAGCGACCAGGAACTGGTGTCCGGCATCCATATGCGGGCGACGCCGGGGCACACGCCGAACCATCAGAGCATCGTGGTGGCGGCGGGCAGCGAGACACTCGTCTTCCTGGGCGACGTCTGCCCGACGGCCGCGCATCTGCCGCTTCCCTGGATCATGGGCTATGACGTGGAGCCGCTGGTGACGCTCGAGTCGAAGCGCGCGCTGTGGACCGATGCCCAGGCGGGTGGGTGGCTGCTGATGTTCGAGCACGACGCGCATGTGGCGTGGGGCCATCTGGCGATGGGTCCGAAGGGATACGAGCTGAAGCCCGTCGGCTGACTGAGCCAGACGCCCTGATCACGCCCCGATCACGCCCTGATCACGCCCCGATCACGCCCCGATCACGCGGTCCCTTGACCTAAGTAGTCTCGGCGCCTAGGTTTAGCGCACAATCAAGCAAGTGGGCGAATAGTTGTTATCGCCCCACCCTCTGGCCTTCACGTTCTGTCGTACTGAACGCGTCGTGCTGCAGCGGTCCGAAGCATCGGTCCACCGGAGGGTCCTCGTGACTCGTCCGTCTGGGATCGGCTGCGACGCGGGCTCCTGCAAAGGGGCCCGTTTTTTTGTTCGTTCTCTTTTGCCAGGAGTCGTCGTATCCAGGATACCACCAAACGTGGGCCCAGAATCAACCGTCAGATCCGCATCAGTCCGGTCCGTGTGATCGGAGCGGATGGTGCCCAGCTCGGAGTGCTCGAAGTGGACGTCGCACTCAACATGGCGGTGGAAGCAGGGCTCGATCTGGTCGAAGTCGCTCCGCTGGCTCGTCCTCCCGTCGTCCGCATCATGGACTTCGGCAAGTACAAGTTCGAGCAGGCGAAGATGGCGCGGCAGGCAAAGAAGAAGCAGCACATCATCCAGTTGAAGGAAGTGAAGTACCGTCCCGGCATCGAGAAGCACGACTTCGACACGAAGACCAATAAGGCCCGTGGTTTTATCGGAGACGGCAACAAGGTGAAGGTGACGTTGATGTTCCGCGGCCGACAGATTGCTCATCCTGAGCTCGGTATGGCCGTAGTCGAACGGGTCGCCCAGGCGTTGGCCGATGTCGCGAAGATCGAGACCGCCGCAAAGCTCGAAGGGAAGGCCCTCACCATGATCCTCACGCCGAAGTGAGAAAGGCGGACTGATGCCGAAGATGAAGACCCACAAGGGCGCGAAGAAACGCTTCTCCCTCACGGCGACGGGGAAGGTGCGGCGCCTGAAGGCCAACAAGAGCCATATCCTCACGAAGAAGAGCTCCAAGCGGAAGCGCAATCTCCGC
>JANOTV010000352.1:0-1852 GCA_031416495.1 Gemmatimonadota bacterium | reverse complement strand
TTCATCTCGTTGTCTTCCACCAGCAGGATGCGTGGCATGGGCGGCTCAGTTATGGGGCGCTGGTGCGCGATGGCCGCGCATGAGCACTCGGATGTCACGCACCAGGTCGAGGTGCGAGTACTTGCCCTTGGTCAGCACGTCGCTCACGTGGCCGTTGAGCCGCTCGCGCTCCTCGCGCGTGAGGTCCTTGGCCGTGACGACGACCACGGGGATCTGCTTCCACGCGTCCACCTGTCGGATCGCCGTGACGAACTCGGCGCCGTCCATCACCGGCATCATGAGGTCGAGCACGATGAGCGACGGCGTCTGCTCCCCCATCCGCGCCAGGGCCTCGCGGCCGTTCTCCGCCTCGAGGACGCTCCAGCCTTCGCGCTCGAAGCCGCGGCGGAAGGTGCGGCGCACTGCTGCATCGTCCTCCACCACGAGCACCGTCCCCGACGTCGACTGGTGCCGGCGCAGGATGCGGCGCAACTGCGCACGGTCGATCGGCTTGGTCACATACTCCGTCGCGCCCAGTGCGAGCGCCAACTGCTGCTCGTGCAGTACCGAGAGCATGATCACCGGTATGTCAGCGAGCGTGTCGTCGGCGCGCAGTCGCTTCAGCACTTCCCACCCGTCCATCCCCGGCATCAGCACGTCGAGCGTGATCGCGTCCGGGCGTGCTCGCTGCGCGATCGCGATCCCGCTCGTCCCGTCGGTCGCTTCCATCACGGTGAACCCGTCGGCGGCGAGCACCGCGCGGAGCAGACGCCGCGCATCCTCGTCGTCGTCGATGATCAAGACCGTCCCCGCGGAGCCATCGCCTTGCGGCGGCTCGGGTGCCGCGGCGAGCGCCATGACGGACGCGCGCCGCGTTGCGCCCACGCGCGCCGGCAGTTGCAGCGTGAAGGTGGAACCGGCGCCCGGCGCGCTCCGCACGAGCACCTCGCCCCCCATCATCTCGCTGAAGCGCTTGGTGAGGGCGAGACCGAGTCCGGTGCCACCGTACTTCCGCGACGTGCTCGCCTCCGCCTGGCTGAACGACTCGAACAGGCGGGAGACCTGCTCGGGTGTCATACCGATCCCCGAATCGGTCACCGCGAACGAGACGCGGTCGCCCGACGGGCCCGAGAGCCGCCGTGCTTCGACGCGGATGGTGCCACGCTCGGTGAACTTGCACGCATTGGAGAGCAGGTTGAGCAGCGTCTGTCGCACCTTCACGAGGTCGGCGTGCATCTCGCCCAAGTCGGCATCGCGCACGAACTCGAGGTGATTCGCGTTGCGCGCCACCATCGGTTCGATCGTCGAGGCCACTTCATCGAGCATCTCCCCCACATCGAACGTCTCGAGGTAGAGCTCCATCTTGCCCGCTTCGATCTTGGAGAGGTCGAGCACGTCATTGATCAACGAGAGCAGGTGCTTGCCGGCGGTGTGGACCTTCTGGAGGTCCGAGACGAAGGACGCGAGCCCGGCGTCCTGCGCCTCCTCCTGCATCATCTCGGAGTACCCGATGATCGCGTTGAGCGGCGTGCGCAACTCATGGCTCATGTTCGCGAGGAACTGGCTCTTCGCGAGGTTGGCCCCTTCGGCTTCGCGCCGCGCTTGGGAGAGCTCGCTGATGTCATGGTACATCCCCATGAGCGCCACGCGGGACGCGTCGGCGATGACCGGCACGCCGAGGATCTCCACCTCCACGGTGGTGCCGTCCTTGCGTCGCCGTCGCCCGACTCCCTTGACCGGACGATCCGCCGCGTCGCGGCTGTACTTCGCAGCCTCGCCGCGTGTCTCCTCATCGGTGATGAGCTCGTCGAGGTTCCGCCCGCGCGCCTCATGCTCCTCCCAGCCGAACAACCGCTCGAACGCCGGGTTGCAG
>JANOTV010000351.1:0-3792 GCA_031416495.1 Gemmatimonadota bacterium | reverse complement strand
AGCTGGAGCGATACGCTGTCGTCGCTACAACCGTGAGGAATCTCTGGACAGATGGCCGTACGTCGTAGCCGGCGACCTGCACGGGCCGCAGCTCATTGCGCATGATTCCGTGACCGAGTTGGCCGTGATCGCCTCGGCCCCAGCAGAACGCAAGGCCAGCGGCGGTACGACCGCACGTGTGAAGGCCTCCAGCCGCAATCTCTACGTACGAACCTGCGCCAGCGATCAGTGACCGCGCCGCGGCTTGCGCCCACCGAGGCGACGCGCCGGTGGGCGGCGTTGCTGCGGCAGATCTTCGAGGTCGACCCGCTCGTGTGCCCGCACTGCGTCGGCCCGATGCGGATCGTGGCGTTCATCACGCAGTCCGCGGTGATTGACCAGATCCTGACGCACCTACGCACGCGCGCCGCGGCAGGGGCGCAGGCTTGGGCGCGCAGCCCGCCCTCGACCGCCGCGTCCGTCGCGCGCGGCACGCGCGGCACGCGTCGACGACCGACCGCGAGCACCGCGCCCCTCCACGCGCCCTGAGGTTCCTGAACGTCGCCTCGCGCGCCCCGGCTCACTGGTCGGGGCCGTTTGGTGCGTGCAGCGGTCCCAGATCGGCCCGGAACCACGGGGCGACGGCCCGCGGCATGGTCGACCGGACGACCGGCGACGCCGACAGACCAGCCCACGACCACCCCGAACCCGCACGCGGGCGCCTCGCGCGGCGTGCAGAGCCTCGCCATACTTCCACAACCCCGATTGAATTTCGTATCCCGATCTCCCAGTGGAAGGAGAGCCCGGGATTCGCCGGATTCACTTGCAAGTCGAAGTCTACATCGCGTGCTGTCCCAACAACCGGAGCGTCTTCTCTGTGCGCGAGCACACCTCCGTATGATCGGTCGGTCCATATCGCACTACCGGATCCTCGCCAAACTCGGCGAGGGTGGTATGGGGGTTGTCTATAAAGCCGAAGACACCGCGCTCGGTCGCCTGGTCGCCCTGAAGTTCTTGCCACAGCACATCGCGCCGACGGAGGCCGAGCGGACGCGCTTCATCCACGAAGCCAAGGCGGCATCCTCGCTCGATCATCCGAACATCTGCACCGTCTATGAGATCGCCGAGACGCCCGAGGGACAGCTGTTTCTCGCGATGGCGTTCTATGAGGGCGCTCCGCTGTCCGAACGGATCAAACACGGGCCGCTCACGATCGACGAGGCGATCGAGATCACGAGTCAGGCGGCGGAGGGATTACACGCCGCGCACGAGAAAGGCATCACTCATCGGGACATCAAGAGCGGCAATCTGATGCTGACCGACAAGGGTCAGGTCAAGATCGTGGACTTCGGCTTGGCGAAGACGACGACGGCGACGATCCTGACGCAGGCCGGTGTGACCCTCGGGACGCTGCCGTATATGTCGCCAGAGCAGGCGGGCGCGGAGGAGGTCGATCAGCGAACGGATATCTGGTCGCTGGGCGTCGTGCTCTATGAGATGACGTCGGGACGGTTGCCGTTTCACGGTGCGCTCGGCGCGGCGGTGGTGTATGCGATCCTGAGTGAGGAACCTGCGCCGCTCACGGCACTGCGCAGTGATGTGCCGATGGAGCTCGAGCGGATCGTGAACAAGGCGATGCAGAAGGAGCGCGGCGAACGCTATCAGCGCGTTGAGGAGATGCTCGTTGATCTGCGCGCCCTGAAAAAGGAACGTGAACAGCGGATCCCCCGCACGCGGCGAGGGAGAGCGCCCGCCCCGACGAAGAAGCTCGGATACTTCGTTGGTGGTGGTGTCGTCGCTGCGGTCGTTCTGATCGTGGCGCTGGGGGTCTTTCTTTACTCGCGCGCGGCGTCGATCCAAGAGGGCAGGTCGATCGCCGTGCTGCCATTCCAGAACCTCGGTGCCGGTCAGGACCTCGACTTTCTGCGGCTGTCGCTGGCGGACGAGGTCGCGACCACGCTCAGCTACACCCTCGCCCTGGCCGTGCGCCCATCGGCCAGCAGTCGAAAGTTCGCGGAATCAGATGTTGACCCACGGCGGGCGGGTCGCGAACTGGGGGTCGCGACGGTCGTGATCGGACACTTCGCGCGGGAGGGCGAGCAGCTGCGCGTGAATCTGCAAGCGATCGACGTGGAGAGCAATTCTGTGCTGTGGGGCGAAACGGTGCGGACGCCGGCGCGCGACTGGATCGACATGGAAGCGCAGATCCAACGCAGGGTTCGAGAACAACTGATCCCGTTGCTTGGCCTGACGGCGACGTCGACGGATGCGGCCGGTCGGCCCGGCAATGCGGAGGCGTACGAGCTGTACTTGCGGAGCATCGCGTATCCGGTCGTGGACAACGCGCAACCGATCGCGATGCTGGAGCGCGCCGTCCTCCTCAGTCCCACCTATGCGTCCGCGTGGGCGGCGCTCGGCAGGCGGCATTACTTGTACGCCACGTTCGAGGATGGCGGGGATGACTCCTACCGCCGTGCAGAGTCCGCGTATCAGAGCGCCGTGGGGCTCAACCCCAACTTGGTCGAAGCGACGCGCGGCCTGATCTCGTTGACCGTCGAAGGCGGACAGTTGACCCAAGCGTACGATATGGCGCACGCGTTCTTACGGCGACGTCCCGACAATGCATTCGCTCACCTGTCGTTGAGCTACGTGCTGCGCTTCGCGGGTCTGCACGCCGAGGCGACGCACGAATGCGAGATCGCCCGCACGCTCGATCCGCACAATGACTCCCTGCGCGGCTGCGGCTTCGCCTTCATGATGGCCGGCGACTATGAACAGGCGCTGACCTACTGGCGAATGGGCCCGGAAACCGAATGGTCGAACAACGGGATCACCTTCGTTCTGCTGCGCCAAGGGAAGTATGAGGAGGTGCTTCAGATCACCACGCGGCTGATCCATAACCCGACGTGGCCAGCGCGCTTCGTCGATGCGTATTTGCGCAACCGCCCGGACTCAGAGGTCACGCGGCTGGCCGACGAATACGTCCAGAACACCTTGCGCGTGCGGCGGGATCCGGATTCCGCCTACCTGGACGCGGCGCTGCTGGCGTTCTCCGAACAACGGGAGAGTGCACTGGAACTGCTTCGGCTGGCCGTGGCAGGACATTTCTGTATCGCCGAGGCCCTAGACACCGACCCGCTGCTGGAGAAGGTGCGCTCGACTTCCGAGTTCGCGGCTATCCGCGCCGCTGGGATGGAATGTCAAAGATCCTTCCTCGCGTACCGCGCACGGAACTGACGTTGCTGCAGGCGGTGAGCGGCAGATGGTTGAGCGGCGGAGCCCGGCCAAGTCGGTTCCGCGGCTGGACCTGTGATGGGAGCGCTCATCAAGCGCCGACTCTTCGTCATCATCCCCGCGGTCGCGGTGATCACGATGCTTGCGGGGGGAATTTCAATCGGGGACGTCAAAGTATCGCGCGACGCGGCACTCCGCGCTACACCACCGCGTGTGGTCCGGGCGGAGCTATTCGCCCGTCTGCTCGGCTCGCGGCGCACGACGATTCATTGACGACTCCACATTCACCGCCATCGTCGAGTCCGACTCAGGACATCGAGTCGGACTCTATCGGATTCGTCGTGGATGAGTCATCGCCTGACGACATCGGAGTAGGGTCGGCGGAAGCAGCAGGTCGATGAACATCGTGAAACGCCTGCTCTGGCGACTTAGAATCGCTCAGGTCGTGGCGGGACAGCTGCGCTCCGGGCATCCTGTCGAGACGCGAGCAGCCTACCAGCGTCTGCGTGCATCGCGATTCTCCGCGTACAGCAGTTTTGCGATGATTCACGCCGTCTTCGAAGCCGAACTCGCATCCAT
>JANOTV010000350.1:0-3548 GCA_031416495.1 Gemmatimonadota bacterium | reverse complement strand
TGCTCAGCCGGTGCGCGATCACCAGCGACGTGCGCCCCTCGAGCAACCGGTCGAGGTTCTCCTTCACCGCGCGCTCGGACTCGGTGTCGAGCGCACTCGTGGCCTCGTCGAAGAGCAGGATCGGCGGTCGGCGGTAGAGCGCGCGCGCGATCGCGATCCGCTGCTGCTGGCCGCCCGAGAGCGCCAGCCCCGACTCCCCGATGCGCGTGTCGTAGCCGAACGGGAGTCGCTCGATGAACTCGTGCGCGGCCGCTGCGCGCGCCGCCCAGATCACCGCATCGAGGTCGGGTTCGACCTCGCCGAACGCGATATTGCGCGCGATGGTGTCGTTGAAGATGTGGTTCTGCTGCAGCACGAAGCCCACGTGGCGGCGCACCGACCGGAGGTCGAGTGACGTGAGGTCCTGCCCGTCGAGGAGGATCCGCCCTCCGGTCGGCTCGAGCAGGCCCGAGAGCAGCTTCACGAGTGTCGTCTTCCCGGATCCGCTGCGCCCGACGATCGCCACGCGCGTCCCGGCTGCGATCTCCACCGTCAGGCCCTCGAGGATCGGGGTCGACTCGGGCCCGCCGTAGCGGAAGCCGACGTCCCGCAGCGTGATCCGCCCCTCGAGCGTGCGCACCGACCGCAGCGTCGACTTGTCGCGTCCCTGCTCCGGCTCCGGCTCGAGGACGTCCTGCAGGCGATTGAGCAGCACGCTCAGCCATTGCAGGTTGTCCCACATTCCCAGCAGCTGCTGCAGCGGTGAGATCGCCAGCGTCACGAGGGCCGTGAACGCCACGAATCCGCCGATCGTGAGTTCACCCGCCATCACGCGCGTCGCACCCACCCAGAGCACGAGCGCGGTACTCACGTAGCCGAGCACTTGCGTGACGCCGTCGTAGCCGAGCATCACGAAGTTGGTGCGGAAGCGCTGGAGCGAGACCTTGAGGAACTCGTCGAGCATCAGTTCCCGCAACGCCCCCTCGGCACCCATCGCCTTCACGGTCTCGATGCCGCGCACGGCGTCGATCTGATACGAGTGATAGCGCCCGCTGGCCTCCTCGAGCGCGTCGAACATGGGCCGGAGGCGCGAACGCGAGTACCAGAGCAGCACCACGTACCCCGGCGTCGTCGCGAGCGCGACGAGCGCGAGCAGAGGACTGTAGAGGAACATCAGCGCGACCGCGACCACGAGCTGCACCGCGGCACTGAGGCCGCCGACCGCCTGTCCCACGAGGAAATCGCGCACCTGCGCCATCCCGGCGAGCCGACGGAGGATGTCGCCGGTACGGCGCGCCGCGAAGTACTTCATCGGCAGCGCGAGCAACGTGCGCGTGAGGTAGTCGAGCGCCGCAGTGTCAAACCGCACGGCGACCCAACTCAATAGGTAGCGCTGCACCAGGGAGGCGCCCAGCGAGAGGCCGAGGACGGCGAACATCCCGATCGCCACGACCGTGAGCAGTGCCCGATCGGACTCCACGAGCACCCGGTCCACGATCACTTGCGAGAAAACCGGCAGCGCGAGTTGGAGCGCGGCGACGAGCGCGGCGAGGCCGAGGGAGCGTACGAGCAGGCCGGTGTGCGGCTTGAGGAAGCGCGCGAGCCAGGCCCAGTCGCGCTCCGCTTCAGGCTGCGCCGCGAAGGCCTCCGTGTAATCGAATAGCGCTGCATAGCCCGACCATTTCTGCTCGAACTCCTCTCGCGGAACGCGACGGCGACCGAACGAGGGGTCGAGGATCGTCGCACCCTTCGAATCGATCCGCTCGAGCACCACCCAATGGTTGCCGTCCCAGTGGACGATCGCCGGGAGCGGCATCTCGCTCACTTGCGCCATGGTCGCCTTCACCGAGCGCCCGGCGAGCCCCAGCTGCTCTGCCGCGGTGACCAGTGCGCGCAGGCTCGTGCCGTCCACGCTCGTATGGGCGACCTCGCGGATGCGCGTGAGCGAGATCGCGCGCCCGAAGTAGCGGCAGATCATCCCCAGGCACGCGGCCCCGCAGTCCATCTCATCGATCTGCGCGACGAACGGCACACGGCGGCGAGCGCGCGCGCCGCGCGATCCGGTCCCGAAGAACGACTCGGTTCCCTCCGCCGTCGCGCCCGCCTCGTCGGCGCCCGTGCGCTCCGGCGCCGTGGCGAGCGCGGCGGCATCGGCCGGGAGCATCTCGTCGTCGAAGTCGAGCGGCACGCGCGCCGTGCGCTTGAAGTCGTACTGCGCCACACGGTCGGCGATCTGCCGCGCGAAGTCCGGCGACTCCTTGATGAGTGCCCGGAAGGTCTCGGGCTTGAGCTCGAGCAGCACACATGCGTCGTGCGTGACGACCGTCGCCGCGCGCGGTTGGTCGGCAAAGACCGAGAGCTCGCCGAACCAGTCGCCGCGCCGCAGGTAGGCGAGCGGTCGCCGCTCGCCGTTCTCCTCGCGGTAGACGCGCAACCGTCCGCTGCGCACGATCCACATCGGTCCGGGCGCATCGCCTTGCTGCACCACGAGCTCGCCCGCCGGCACTGTCCGCTCTTCGAGCGAATGCAGGAGTGTGTCGAGTAACCGCGCCGGCAGCGAGCGGAAGGCGGTGAACTGTCGGAAGAAGGCGGCGAGCTCGCGCTCCGTGGTCTGCATCTCGAGCCAGCGCTTCGCCTCGGGCCGCACACGCAACAAACCGTCCACGACGCCGCGGTCGAGCCGCCACACCAGCATCTCGGCGCTCGCGCGCACCGTGGCCGTCCGCTTGGTGTGGTGCAGCAGCGCCGCCTCGCCGAACACGTCGCCGGCCTTGAGCGCGCCCAGGACGACCTCGCGCCCGTCGTCGCCGACTGTCAGCACGCGCGCGCGGCCGCGGCCGACCACGAGCAGCGCGTCAGCCGGTTCGCCCTGCCGCACGATCAGGTCGCCGAACGCATACCGCACCGGCTCGAACGCCGCCACGAACACCGCGCGTGCCTCGAGCGGCAGGAGCCGGAAGAGTTCGAGTGCGTCGAGTTGGCTCCGGTCGAGCCCGTCGCCGCGCGCGTCGCCCTCGGGCGCGTCGGTCATTTGACGCGTTCCGACCAGACGACATGCTGCTCGACGAACGGCGCCGCGGAGCGGCACTCCAGGTCGCGCGCTGCGGCGGCCCGCACGAGTGGCTCCCGAAGCGACGGCACGCGTTTGCGGAGGAGTCGCGCGACAACCCAGCGCGGCGGCAGCGCGATCGGGCCGACGACGTCGCCCGGCGCCGCCGTGAGCAGCGCGTCGTGCAGCGCATCGGGCACCTCCGCGAGGAGGCACGACCGCACCTCGACACCCACGCCGGCCGCGCGCGCGACCTCCTCGAGATCACCGCCATCCACGAGAACGCACGAGACCGCCTCGCGCGCGGCATTGACGCTCGACCAGTCACTCTGCACGAGGTCGAGCACGAGCCACGAGAGCGGTTCGCGACTCACCGCCTGCTGGAGCGCCTCCTCCGTGGTCAGTGCCGAGCGCCAACCGGACCAGATCCTCTCGAGCGCATCATGGCGATCATCGTACGCAACCGGCGACGCGACCGGCGACGCGACCGGCGACGCGACCGGCGACGCGACCGGCGACG
>JANOTV010000349.1:0-2803 GCA_031416495.1 Gemmatimonadota bacterium | reverse complement strand
CCATCGCGACGAAGGCGCTCACCTCGGTCGGAAGCACCACCGGCCGCGGCGGCGACGCGGAGCCGACGCTCGTCGTCGGAACCGGAACCGCTCCGGAGAGGCACGCCTCTGCCCTGCGGCTGGCTGGCGCTCGCACGGCCTCGGAGATGCTGAAGACCATATTGCCGGAATACGCGCCGGCAGAGTCGGCGAACCCGAACTGGGCGAGCCCTCCTTGGAAAGTACCATCGAGCGCGACCCATACTTCGCACGGGATCGCGTCCACCTCCCGCGAGGCATCGATGGCGCCGGAGCGATCGAGGTCGAACGATCCGACGAGCAACGTACGCGCCGCCAGTTGCCGCACGAGTTCGTCGGGGAACGAACGGATCCCCGCCAGCGCCCGATCGACCGAGACCAGGCGACCGGAGACGCGGGCCTCCGCTCCGCCTCGTTCCGGTACATAGCCGACGTCCTTGAGCAGCGACACGACGGTGTTCACCGCCGAATCCGTGACGACGGCCGGCCGCGGTCGGTAGGTCATCGCCGGCCGGTTGTAGTCCCAGAGTTGGAACGTGAACCCCACCGAGTCCCGCTCGAAGAGCAATCCAACGGGGAGGTCGCGGTAGTTCCGCTCGACGGCCTCGACCACATCGAAGAGGATCGCGTTCTCCGCACGCTTGCCCGAGTCGGCTGCCGAGGTGATCAGCGCGAGCAACGCGTTGGAGGGGAGATTGCCGGCGTCGAGACGGAACTCGACAGTCGGTGCCCAAGTGCCCATCAAGCGTTGCACCGAGTCCGGCAGGGCCTCGGGCACCTGGTACGCCTCCATCGACGGGAAGACGATGATCACGTCGTCTGGACCGTACCCATTGAGAGTGACATCGATGACTTGCAACCGCGTCGGGGGTTGGAGCGGCTCGATGAAGAGCTCGAACAACAGGAACTTGACGAGTCCCGGGTCCGTGATCTGCACCACGGGGCGCGTGACCTGGGAATAGCCCACGGACGACGCGACCTGCGCCGTGGCGGCGGGGGCGAGAGCGAGGAGGCCGGCGAGCATGATTCCGGCTCTCGAGACGATGGATGGACGCATGGGAACGGGTTCCTCAGGGGTCGAGAAAGGCATCGCGGAATCGTCGGGCCTTCTCGAAGTCGCCGACCCGGCGATGGAGTCCCATCAGCAGCCGATACAGCGCGCGCCGCTGGTCGAGCGTGAGCGATCCCTCACGCGAGAGCGCTTGATCAGCGGCCCGGATGGCAAGCGTCGTGTTGCCCTGGAGCAGCCCCGCGATCTCCAGGAACGCGAGTGCCTGGCCCGGCCAGACCACTTGCGAGGCCTGTTCGAAGTACTTGAGGGCGGTGCGGTTGTCGCGCCGCTCGCGCAGCGCGACGCGCCCCAGGTTGAGGCAGACGCTCCCGTAGTCGGCGAGGTACCGGGTCCCGCTCGAATCCAGAGCCGCGCCGGTCGAATCACGAGCGGTCCGGGCCGCCAACTCACGCAGGCGATTCACCGCCGACTCGACCTCGCCGAGATTGTATTCCACGAGCGCGAGGCGCCATTCCACTTCGTCAATCGCCCGGGGAGCCGTGACGAGCGTCCGCAGCCGACGGTATCCGTCGCGGGCGCCGCCGAGATCGCCCTTTCGCTCCGTCTCAACGATCGAATCGCGCATGGCGGTCGACGCGATCTTCCCGGCGTCCCACGCGATCCAGTCGAGCTCGCCGCGCACGTAGCTCGTGTCTTCGGCCGTGCGGGCATAGCTGAGCGCACGCGCAAAGGCGGCCTGCGCCTCCGGCGCGTCACGCTGCCGCACCCACATGTCGGCCTCGGCGCGCGCATACCCGTGCAGCGCCGTCGAATCGAGCACGACCTTCTCGTCTGCCACGAGGTCGTACGTGGCGAGGTAGACGCGCGACGCCTCGTGGTAGTTGCGGGCGGCGGGTCCCCACTGTCGCAGCTGGAAGTGGTTGTTCGCCAGCATCGCGAACACCCCATGTTGGTCGGGAGTGAGTGCCGCGAGCTTCCCGAGTTCGTCGATCGCGAGTTGATACGCCGCGGCCTGCCCCGCGCGCCGGGCTTGGAGCTCGTACACCTGTGCGAGCCACATCCGACTGCGGGCATCGAAGGGATTGAGCCGGAACGCGGCCTCCAGAGCGGACTGTGCCGAGTCCAGGAGCGTCGCGGATCGTGCAGCGAGCTCGCTCGTCGTGATGTCCGGGCGTCGCAGCTGCTGGTCGAGCGCCACGAGGGCACGTCCGCCCGCCAATGCCGCGTCGCGTGCGCGCGCCGAGTCGCCCGGCGCGACGGACTGCGCGGAGTCCCTCGACCGGGCGAATGCATCCCAAAGGGAGTCGGTCCGCGTGAGCAGCGCGCGACCGACCCGCTGCAGCGCTTCGGCCCGGTCCTGCTGCGGTAGTCCCACGAAGGAGACTGCCGCGACCGAGTCGGCGTGCGCGGCGACGGAACTGTCCACTCCGGCGGGCACGACGATTGTCGCGGGTGCAGGCGCCGTCTGCACTGCTCGAGGAGGAGCTGCGCACGCCGCGACGGCGCTGCCCAGCACACTCCAGCAGACACCGCGCACGGCGCGACGCCAGACGACAATGATCCGCTCAGCGTCCGACATTCGTCCTCGCGACGTCCCACCAGGAGAGGAAGATGTTGTAGAACTCGCGTGCCCGGTCGCTCCCGGCTGCCGCGGCCTGCGAGTTCACCGCCACGATCTCGCCGTTCAGTCGTCGCACCGTGCCCTCGCGCAGCGAGCGACTCTGCGACTGGAAGCCGCGGTCGATGAGGTACACCGACCATTCGTCGCGACCG
>JANOTV010000348.1:0-9198 GCA_031416495.1 Gemmatimonadota bacterium | reverse complement strand
CATCGGCCCGTCACCCACGGGCAGCGCCTCTTGGAGGTCCTGCCCCGCGCTGAACCCGCGGCCAGCGCCGGTGAGCACCACGCAGCGGACGGCGGGGTCGGAGGCTGCTCTCGCAAGCGCTCCCTGCAGCGCCAGCGCCATCGCCCGGTTGAAGCTGTTGAGGACGTCCGGGCGGTTGAGCGTGACGAGGAGGACGCCGTCTGAGAAGTCAACGAGGAGCGGAGGGGAGTCCATCGGACAAAACTACTGCTCGAACGGCACGCAGACCATGAGCAAGTCAATAGGCCCGCTGATTGAAGGTGGAGTTGGGCTGGTTCAACGACCCGCTGCTTTCCACGACGCTGCGCGACTCGGTCGGTGGGGACTTGCGACAGGGCGATGGCGGCGCGTCGACCACGCACCCGGGGTATCACCGGTGTATCATCTGAGAGTCACCCGAATGTCCCGCTCCCTCGCCCCCATCGCCCATGCACTCCATCGTCGCCGAGAGCCTGATCATCCTCGGCCTCCTGCTCGTCAACGGCGTATTCGCGATGTCCGAGATCGCGGTCGTCACCTCCCGGCGCGCACGGCTGGAGCAGCGGGCGCGCGATGGCGCGGCGGGCGCGCGACGGGCGCTTGAGCTGGTGGACGATCCGGCGCGCTTCCTCTCGACAGTGCAGATCGGGATCACGCTCGTTGGGGTGCTCGCCGGCGCGTTCGGCGGAGCGACGATCGCCGAAGAGCTCAGTGTCCGACTGGAGACCATCCCGGCCCTCGCGCCGTTCAGCGAGGCGATCGCGCTCGGCATCGTCGTGGCCGTGATCGGGTTCTGCTCGCTCGTCATCGGCGAGCTGGTCCCGAAGCGAATTGCGTTGCAGGCCCCGGAGCGCATTGCGTCGGTGGTGGCTGGCCCGTTGCAGATGATAGCGCGCTTGGCGTCGCCGCTCGTTACGCTGCTGACGCTGACCACGACGACGATCCTGAGGATACTGCGCGTTCCCGAGGCCAAGGGCACACGCGTCACCGAGGAGGAGATCCGCGCGGTCATCGCAGAGGGGCGTCACTCAGGCGTCGTGCACGTGGCCGAGCACGAGATGCTCGAAGGCGTGTTCCGGCTCGGCGACCGCCATGTGCGCGACGTCATGGTGCCGCGCCCCGACATCGACTGGGTCGGCGTTGACGAGGGCCTCGCGGGGCTGCGCGAGCGGCTCGCGCGGCCCCGCGCGGATATCGTGCTGCTCTGCCGGGATTCGGTGGACGACGTGGTCGGCATCCTGCGGTCCGCGCGCGTGCTGGCCGACGCACTCGGCGGCGTGCCGGTCAACCTCGTGGCGGCGGCGGAGACGCCGCTCTACGTGCCGGGCGCGATGGGGCTGCTGCGGCTGCTCGAACTGTTCAAGCAGTCGCGTCAGCGGGTCGCGATTGTCCTCGACGAGTACGGCGGCGTGGAGGGGCTGGTCGCCCTCGAGCACCTGATCGAGGAGGTGGTGGGCGAAGTCCTGGCGGCCGAGGAGGAGACCAGGGCCGACATGGTCCACCGCGCCGACGGCAGTTGGCTCGTGGACGGCGCGACGGAGATCGCGGACCTGCTGGAACGGTTCGCGCTCGCGCCGCTCCCGCCGCGTGAGCGCTCCGGCTACCGGACTCTCGCCGGATTCGTGATGGCGCGGCTCGGACGCGTCCCGCGATTGGCGGACTCCTTCATCTGGGAAGGAGTCCGCTTCGAGGTAGTGGATATGGATGGGCGGCGGGTGGACAAGGTGCTCATCATACCGCCGCTGGTGCTGCCCAGCTGAGCACCGGTGGGGTTGCCCCGGCGAGCCTCAGCCAGACCCTATTAAATTTGTCGCTGATTTAGGGCAACAAACTGTTTGTCGAACTACGATCGCACTACGCCTTTTCCCCCGCGCACGACTTCGACCGTGCAATGGGCACGGACGGCAACCGTCGAAGAAACGCTACCAAGCAGAAATCGTTCAAGAAAGCGATGACCTTGCGCGCCCAAAAAAACACAGTCCGCGTTCCATGCGTCGGCTTCGCGGACGAGAATATGCTTCGGGTCGCCCTGCTCGATGATCGGGATTACTTCCAGACCGGCTTTACTCAATGCCTGCTCGGCAAGTGTTTGAATATCACGGATCCGATTCATCTGTGCGTCGGGCTCAACTCCATATTGGTGAAATGGTTCGGCAACGGTGATGAGTTTAACCTGCGTTCCTTTCTGCCAACGACGTGAACCGACCGTTTCCAACATTGCATCGGCATCCGGCGAACCGTCCGCGGCGACGACAAGTCGTATCGGCTCAGTAGCAGATGTTTTTCGACCGCGCGCAATCCGCACCGAACAACGTGATTCATACAGCACTTTCTGCGAAACGCTTCCCAGGATCATTCGCCCCAAGGCGGAACGGCCGTGTGACCCGACCACTATCAGATCCGGCTTCCACTGATAGCCTTTCATGATGATCGCCCAGTGCGGCGTGTCAGCATGTGCTTCGGGGGATATCGTCCAGCCGGGAAATTTTATGCGGAGGATTTCGGAGGCCTTGACGGCAAGCGATTCGGCTTCTTCTAAAGCACGTTTGGATCGTTCCCAGGCCAGTTTAACTCCTTGCGGCACAGTCGGCGGAAAAGGTGCCTCTGCCGCTTCCTCTGCACTGAGTTTTGGCGGAATGAAGACGTCTGCTGCGGTCAACATCGCAACGTCAGCCTCCGCCGGAAGTCCCGACCGTTGTAGATCATCCAACGCGGCGTTAGCGCAGTCCGAACCGTCATATCCAATCAAGATTTTCATTTTTTCGCCCATAGTACTTTTCTCCCCAACTGTAAATAGTCGTGTGTGTTCCTGATAACTTGCCTCCAGCTTTAGCTGGAGGATTCCAAGGCAGGTAACAACAGGCTTTAGCCGAATCTCCGAAGAAAATAAACATCCTTTCGGCTTCAGTCTAGTTTAAGCTAATGCCCAACCGGCCAGAACCTCGACACACACATTTGTCGTCATGCCATCATTGATTGATCCAGAGTTCGACTGGCGCCAGATCGCGCGCCAGGTCCTCATCGCGCGCGCCCTCGACGACGTCGAGGAACTGACCAACAAGAACCGCGCGACGGTGCCCAGGGAACATCTGGTCCTCTACCAGTTCTCCTCGCGCGGGCACGACGTCGCGCAGGTGATCCTGGGGTCGCTCATCAACGGCCGGCATGATGGCGCGGGCGCGTACTACCGCAGTCGGCCCCTGCTCCTCACGCTCGGCCTCTCCCTCGAAGACGCGCTCGGCTCCCCCCTCGGACGCGCGGGCGGCTTCTCCGATGGGCGCGACATCGGCGTGGTGTGCAACCTGCCCAACCGCAACGGGCCGGTGGTGCTCCCGATGTCGGGTGACGTCGGCTCGCAGTACACGCCCACCGCCGGCTGGGCGCAGGCCATCACCTTCCATCGCGACACCCTCAAGGATGCCAGTTGGAAGGGTTCGATCGGCGTCGCGCTCGGTGGCGAAGCCTCGGTCGCGACGAGCGGCTTCTGGGCGGCACTCACGATGGCGACCACGCTCAAGCTGCCGATGCTCTTCTACATCGAGGACAACGGACTCGGCATCTCGGTGAAGGGCGACATGCAGACACCGGGCGGCAACATCGCGAAGAACCTCGCGTCGTTCAGCAACCTGCTCGTGCGCGATGGCGATGGCACCGACCCGCATGAATCGGCGCAGTTGCTGGCCGAAGCGGTGAAGCACGTGCGCAGCGGCAAGGGACCGGCGCTCGTGCACCTCACGTTGCCGCGGCTCTCGAGCCACTCGGGCCCCGACAACCAGAAGGGCTACCGCACCGACGCCGAGATCGCGGCCGACAGCGCGCGCGATCCGCTGCCACGACTCAAGAAGTATCTCGTGCCGGCGTTCATGTCGGCAAAGGATTGGACGGCGCTTGAAGCCGAGGTCGAGCGCGATGTGCAAACAGCGCTCACCGCCGCGCGCGCGCGCCCGACGCCGGACCCCACACGCATCGCGCAACATCTGTTCGCCGATGATTCGCCCGACGTGCCCGAGGCGTTCGGCGGGCTCTCGCGCGCCGAGCGTTCAACGCTCGGAGGCAGCGATGTGCGGAACACCAGCGACGAGGGCGAGATGCTGCGCTTCGCCGAAGCCGTGCGCCGCACGCTCCGCCATGAGTTGAGCGTGAACCCCAAGCTCGTCGTCTTCGGCGAGGACGTCGGCAAGAAGGGCGGCGTGCATCTCGTGACCGAGGGACTGCAGAAGCAGTTCGGGGCCGATCGCGTGTTCGACACGAGTCTCTCCGAGGAAGGCATCATCGGCCGCGCGTCGGCGTTCGCGATCGCGGGCCTCATGCCGGTGGCCGAGATCCAGTTCAGGAAGTACGCCGACCCTGCGACCGAGCAGCTCAACAACACCGGCACGATGCGCTGGCGCACAGCCAACCGCTTCGCCGCGCCGATGGTGGTGCGCATGCCGGGCGGGTTCGGCAAGGACGTGGGCGACCCCTGGCACAGCCTCAGCGACGAGGTGCGGTTCGCGCACGCGTACGGCTGGCAGGTGGTGATGCCCTCCAACGCCGCCGATGCCGTGGGCCTGCTGCGCGCCGCGATGCGCAGCCCCAACCCGACGGTGTTCTTCGAGCATCGCTCGCTGTTGATGACCGGCGACGGCAGCGCGCGCTATCCCGGCGACGACTACGTGCTCCCGCTCGGCCGTGCGCGCGTCGTGCACGAAGGGTCGGACATCACCGTCGTCACCTGGGGCGCGATGGTGCACCGCTGCGAAGAAGCGGCCGCGCAGTTCCCGGGCCGCGTGGAGCTGATCGACCTGCGCACGATCTCTCCCTGGGACCGCGATGCGGTGCTGATGTCAGTCGAGAAGACGGGACGATGCCTCATCGTACATGAGGACAACATGACCGCGGGCTTCGGGGCAGAGATCGCGAGCACGCTCGCGCAGGATGCGTTCTGGCATCTCGACGCGCCGGTGGAGCGTTTGGCACCGAAGGACATCCCGATGCCGTACCATCCGGTCCTGCTGGAGGCGGTGTTGCCGACCGTCGAGTTGATTGCTGCGCGAATGAGGGCAGTACTTGGGGCGTGAGGGTGAGGCGTGAGGGCGAGGTGTGAGGTGTGAGGTGTGAGGTGTGAGGTGTGAGGTGGAATGCGGTAGAGCAGAGCCATGCGCACAAGAAAGGCCGCCCGAACGGGCGGCCTCGTTCCACCTTCCCACCTTCCCACCTTCCACCGTCCCACCTGCCACCTTCCCACCTGCCGTACTCTCAGATCGCCTTGAATTCGTCGAACGGTTGGCGGCAGCTCTTGCACACATGTATCGCCTTGCAAGCCGTCGATCCGAACTCGCTCTGCAGTCGCGTATCGCTCGACCCGCAGAACGGACACTGCACCGGATCGCGTCGGCGTGTGAGCGTGATCAACCCGCCCTGCTCGGCGCGCCCTGGCGGCGCGATGCCGTAGGCGCGGAGCTTCTCGCGCGCCGCCGGTTCGATCCAATCCGTCGTCCATGCGGGCGAGAGCACCGTCGTCAGTTCGACGGCTGAAGCGCCGGCCGCGGCGAGCGCGGTCCTGATGTCGCGCTCGATCTCGAACATCGCGGGGCATCCAGAATACGTCGGCGTGATGGTCACTCTCACCGTGCCCTCCGGCGAGACCTCCACGTCACGCACGATGCCGAGCTCCACCACGCTGATCGCCGGCACCTCGGGATCAGGCACGCCCTGCAGCGCAGCGAGCGCCGCGTCACGCGTCACCACGTCGCACCAGGGTGCGAGCGCGCCACGATCTGCATTGTCGCGAGAAGGTGGCCGAGGTGTTCCGTGTGACGACCGGTGCGGCCGCCGTGCTGCATCGCGCCGTCGGCTGGACGCTCGAGTGTCGCACGCTGCAGCACGTCGCTCACCATCGCGTCCCAGCGGGACTTGATCCCCGCGCGATCGACGCTGATGCCCTGTGCCGCGACTGCGGCATCGATCTCATCATGATCGAAGAGTGCACCCGTGAAACGCCACACCTCGTTGAGCGACTGCTGCACGCGCGCATGGCTCTCTGCCGTGCCATCGCCGAGGCGGATCACCCATTCGCTCGAATGCCGGACGTGATACCGCGCTTCCTTGAGCGACTTGGCCGCGATCGCCGCGAGCTGCTCGTGAGCGCACGTCGACAGCGCCTCGAGTTCAAGCACACAGTTGGCGTCGAAGAGGAACTGCCGCACCATCGTGTAGCCGAAGTCGCCGTTGGGCTGCTCGACCAGGAGGCAGTTGCGATACTCGATGGCCTCGCGGAAGTAGGCCAGTGCATCCTCGTCGCGTCCCTTCCCTTCCACCTCGCCTGCCAGCTTCAGCAACGACGACGCCTGGCCGATGAGGTCGAGCGCCATGTTCGCCGTCGCGATGTCCTCCTCGAGGATCGGCCCGTGGCCGCACCACTCGGAGAGGCGGTGGCCAAGCACGAGCCGGTCGTCGCCAAGACGCAGCAGGTACTCGAACAGCGGATTCGCGACCGTGCGACGGCGGGGTCCGGCGACGGGCGCCGTGCCGCTCACTGCGGAACCGCTCTCCACGCCCCCTGGGTCGCCGGTCAGTTCTGGCGTCTGTGCGCTCAAAACACCCTCACGCCGCGCGGCACCGTGTAGAACTGCGGATGCCGGTACGCCTTGTCGTTGCCCGGATCGAAGAACGGTCCCGCATCACCGGGCGCGGAGGCGGTGATCGCCGTGCTCGGCACCACCCACAGGCTCACCGCTTCGCCGCGGCGCGCATACACATCGCGCGCATTCTGCAGTGCATGCTCGGCGTCGGTCGCGTGCAGGCTGCCTGCATGCTCGAACGGCGCGCCATCTGCCCCCTGCGTGAACACTTCCCAGAGCGGCCAGGAGGTCTCACCGCTGTGCTGTCCTGCGTCGCTGGCTGACATCAGGCGGCCTCGGTGCCGCGACGTGGCGCGTGCTTCGCCGCATGGGCGAGTGCCGCTTCGCGCACCCATTGTCCCTCGTCATGCGCCTTGTTGCGCGCCGCGAGCCGCTCCTTGTTGCACGGGCCGTTGCCCGAGATCACCTGCTTGAATTCGGTCCAGTCAATCTTGCCGAACTCCCAGTTCTTCGTCTCGGCATCGAAGCGGAGGTCGGGATCGGGGATCGTGACGCCGATCGCCTGTGCCTGCGGGATGGTCAGGTTCACGAAACGCTGGCGCAGCTCGTCGTTCGTCTTTCGCTTCACCTTCCAGCGCAGCAGTTCCGCGGAGTTCGGCGAGTCGGTGTCGCTCGGCCCGAACATCATGAGCGACGGCCACCAGAAGCGGTCGACGGCGTCCTGCAGCATCGCCTGCTGTGCCGACGTGCCGGCGGCGAGGGTTGCGCAGATCTCGAAGCCCTGCCGCTTATGGAAGTTTTCTTCCTTGCAGATGCGCACCATCGCGCGGGCGTAGGGTCCGAACGACGCCTTGGCGAGCACCGTCTGGTTGACGATCGCGGCGCCGTCGACGAACCAGCCGATGACGCCCATGTCGGCCCACGAGAGCGTGGGATAGTTGAAGATGCTCGAGTACTTCGCGGTGCCATCGAGAAGCTGCGTCGTGAGTTCGTGCCGGTCGACGCCGAGTGTCTCGGTGCCGCAATAGATGTAGAGCCCGTGGCCGGCTTCGTCCTGCACCTTGGCGATGAGGGACAGCTTGCGGCGCAGCGAAGGCGCGCGGGTGATCCAGTTGCCCTCGGGCAGCATGCCCACGATCTCGGAGTGCGCATGCTGCGCCATCATCCGGGTGAGTTGCTTGCGGTAGCGCTCGGGCATCCAGTCCTTGGGCTCGATGCTCTGGCCGGCGGCGATGCGCGCCTCGAATTCGGCGACGAGGGTGGGGTCTTCGACCGGGGCGGCGGGCTGGGAAGCGGGTTTCTGGTCCATGATGGAATCTATTGATGGTCAGGCAGGGGATGGAAGCACGAAGCCCAGCGCCCCATCTTACCCCATGACTCAGAACACGCATTCTCCGGTGCCCGAGGGCACGGTCCGCTCCACCATCGTGGACGGCATCGGCACGATCGAGTTCGCGCATCCCAAGGGCAACTCCCTTCCCGCCCAGCTGCTCCGCCTGCTCGCCGGCGAGATCACGCGCCTCGGCGACGACCCCGCCGCGCGGGTGATCGTACTGCGCAGCGGCGGCACGGGTCCGTTCTGCGCCGGCGCCTCGTTCGACGAGTTCACGTCGCTGACCGATGCCGCCGCGGGCCAGGAGTTCTTCAGCGGCTTCTCGCGCGTGATCCTCGCGATGGTGCGCGCGCCCAAGTTCGTGCTGACGCGCGTGCACGGGCGCGCGGCCGGCGGCGCGATCGGCGTGATTGCGGCGAGCGACTATTCGTTCGCGGTGCGTTCGGCGCAGGTGAAGCTGAGCGAGTTGCAGGTAGGCATCGGGCCGTTCGTCGTGGGCGTGGTGATCGAGCGCAAGCTCGGGCTCGCGCCGTTCCAGTCGATGGCCGTCCATGCCGACTGGCATGACGCAGAATGGTGCGAGCGGCATGGCCTGTATTCGATGCTCTGTGATGATGTATCGGCGCTCGACGCGATGGTCGACGCGCATGCGAAGCGTCTCGCCGCGTCCAACCCCGATGCGATGCGCGAGATGAAGACGATCTTCTGGCGCGGCACGGAGGAGTGGGAGGCGACGATGTCCGAGCGCGCGGGCATGAGCGGACGCATGGTGCTCTCCGATTTCACGCGCGACGCGCTGGCGGCATTCCGCCGAAAGTGAAGCATCGACGCGACGACTGACGAGGCATTTCCGCGAGGGGTGACGCGCTTTGTCGCCTGTGGAACGCCGACCTGTCGCAGTGTATGGCCAACGTTGGCTTCTCCGGTAGGCACTCACTGCCCCGCGGCACTTACCGGCACACGGTCGAAGCTATCTCGACGCGGTAGACTCGCAGCTCAGGCCGAGAATGCCCAGATCTGCCCGATGTATTCCGCGGCGAAGGCAAGGCGTCTCCCATCTGGAGAGCACGCGAGATGTCCCTTTGTGAGCATGATGCGGCAGCAGACCGACGTCGAGCAGCGCGTGCGTCGCTGAATCGGCTGCGGCGGCGACGCGGTGCGCAGAGTATGCACAGGAACTCTACAACGTATCGTCGGCGTGGGTGCTCGCGTTCGAACGGTTGGGAGTGCGACGGAGTGGTGATTTGCTGGCCGTCGGTCGGGGACAGACTGCAGGGTTCTGTG
>JANOTV010000347.1:0-8549 GCA_031416495.1 Gemmatimonadota bacterium | reverse complement strand
CGTCGTTGCCACTGCCACCACCGGTGCCGGGCGTCGGCCGCGTGGTGCCCGATGCGGGCGCGATCTCGGTGACCGTGGGCGGCACGATGGGCGGCGTCTCGGGCACGACCACGGGCGGCTTCACGACAGGTTCGACCTTCTGCTCCACGGGCGACACCACCGGCGGCGTCACCGGGGCGACCATCGGCGCCACCCGTAGATAGCGGAGCCGCTCGGGGCGCACGGCTTCGCCGCCCGTGCCACCCGTGCCTCCGCCGCCACCACCCGCTGCGCCGGGCCCACCACCACCCGACTCGAGCGGCATGTTGAGCTGCCGCGTGACCAGCGCCGGCAGCGCGAGCATCAGCAGGACGAACAGATGCAACGCGGCCGAGACGAGGAATCCCGCCGGCCCGCGCTCGTCGTTCTCCGGTATCCCATGAAGGGGCCGGAGCGGACGGCGAGGCCGCGGCTGCTGCGGATCGAGACTTGCGAGGTGGGTCAGCAACGAAAGATGGTTTTGTAGGGTCTGGAACTGGAATAGGGGTCGCGCGCGCGTGGCGCAGGCCTCAAAGACTGATACGGCGGACGAGCCGGTAAAGGTTCGTCCGCCGTATCTGTTCACCTCATCCCGGCTCGACGCCGATATGCACTGCTCGATCGCTTACTTCGGCGGGACGCCGATCACCTTGACGCCGGCGCCACGCGCCTGGTCGATGGCGAAGATGACGTCCTGGTAGATCACGGCCGGGTCGCCCTTCACGAAGATGATCTTGTCCGGGCGGGGATCGTAGATCTCCTTGAGCCGTTCGAAGAGCTTCTCCTTGCTGAGGGGCTCCTTGTTGACGGCATAGCTGCCATCAGCGAGCACCTCGAGGACGATCTGGTTGGACTCGGTATTCGCCGTCGCGACCACAGGCTGCGGATCAGGAAGCTGGAGATCCACGGCCTTCCGCATCATCGGCTGCATGATCATGAAGATGATCAGCAGCACGAGCATGATGTCAATCATCGGGACGACGTTGGGCTCGCTCGTGAGCCCGCCGCCGCTGCCGCTGCCGCCGCCACCTGTGCTCATTCCCATGTGATCTCCTAGTTCTTCTGCTTGATCTCGTCCCCGGCCACACCGGACTCAGTCCCGGGCACCTGGTCCGTGATCGCGCCGACAACGCGCACACCGTTCCTTGATGCGATATCCATCGCGTCGAGGATCTTGCCGTACTCCAGGTTCTTGTCGGCCTTCACGAACAGGATCTGGTCGACCGTGCGCTGGGTGTAGATGCTGGAGAGCAACTCGCCGAGCTGCTCGTTGTTGATCTGCCGCTTGTTCAGGAAGTACTGGCCGTACTTGTCGATGCCCAGGACCTGGTCGTCATCCGCTTCCGGATGGGCCTTCAGGTTGATGCCTGACGGCGGCTCCGCGGTGAAGCCGGCGGCGATCGCCGGAGTCACCACCATGAAGATGATCAGGAGCACCAGCATCACGTCGATCATGGGGACGACATTCGGCTCTGCCTTGACGCCGGCCCCGGTGCTTACGGACATACTCATCGGGAAACCCTCCTCGGGTCTGCGAGCTGCGGTTAGCCGGAGATCGGAGCGGAACCCTTCTGCGCGGCCGTGTTGAACTCACGGGTGAAGCGCGAACGGCCGAACTCGCCAGAGACGCCCTTGATGAGATAGTCGATCATCTCCTTGGAGACATACGTCATCTCGGCGGTCAGGTTGTCGATCTTGGTCTGGAAGTAGTTGAAGAACCAGACGGCCGGGATGGCGACCAGGAGGCCGAAGCCCGTGGCGATGAGCGCCTCGGCGATGCCGACCGTGATGGCGGCGATGCCGGTGGAGCCCGACGTACCCATGGCGGCGAAGGCGTTGATGATGCCGAACACCGTGCCGAGCAGGCCGACGAACGGAGCCGTCGAGCCGACCGTCGCGAGGATCGCGAGGCCGCGCTTCAGGGACACGATCTCAACGAGCATGTTGCGCTCGACCGCGCGCTCTGCCGAGTTGATGTCGGACACCGTCACCGAGCCGTCCATGATCAGCGGCTTGACTTCATCGAGTGCGCCGCCGAGGACGCGGGCGACATGCGACTTCTTGTAGCTCTGCGCGAGGTTGATCGCCTCGGTGAGGTTGTCTTCCTCGAGGAACTGCGAGAACTCGGGTGCGAACTTGAGCGTCTCTTTCTGGGCCTTGCGGAGGTTCCACCACTTGCCGAAGGCAACGGTGAGGGACCAGACCGACATGATCACGAGCACCAACCAGATGCCCTTGGCGAACGGCGGGCTGTGCGTCCAGATATAGCCGATGGACATGTCCATGTAACTGATCTCCTGATGCGTGTGGGTCGGTTTCGTGCTGCTGCGGATCGGTGGTGACTACGGTTTGTTCAGGTTGAACTGGAACGGCTGCTGGACGAGCTGCTTCACCTTGCGTCCGGCGACCTCAGCGGGCAGGAAGCGCATGCGCGGAAGCGCGTTGCGCACCGAAGCCTCGAAGAGATCGTGCGTCTTGGTGATCACCCTGAACGTGGCGATCTCGACGCGGCCGGTGGTGTCTACGACGAACTGCGCGAGCACCTGCCCTTCGACGCTCGCCGAGCGCAGGATGTCCGGATAGTTCGGGGTGCCCGTACCCGGGATCGGCGCGACCATCTTCTCCACCTGGAAGTCGAAGAAGGTCTGGTCCTGGTTCACGACCGTTCCTCCCACCACTCCGTCAGCGACACCGCCGCGGACACCCTTGCCGGTGAAGTCCGCTTCGTTGGTGAGCTTCTTGGACAGGTCGATCTCAGGGATCACGTCCGGGATGTTGACCGGCGCGGTGAGCACCTGGAACCCCTTCGGCGGCGGCGGTGCTCCCACCATCTCGGGCGGTGGCGGCGGCTGATCCGTCGGTGGCGGCGGCTCGTCCTGCTTGATCTCGATAAAATCCACCTTCTGGACGATGGGCTCGTCCTCTTCCTGCACAGCGCTCGCGGTCGCATAGACCGAGAGCATGACGACCGCGCCGTGGAAGATGCCCGAGGCAATCGTCGCGCCGAGCGTACGCTGCTTCTTTGGCTTTGACTCGATCAGGTTATCGAACACGCGTCCGTCTCCAGTCGTGAAAAGTCGCGTGACGACACTCCGCTGCAACACCGGGGTGTCGACCGTGCCTAACAGTATCGGGGCCCTGTACGGTGTGGAATCGGGGGAACATTAAGTTTCCCTTAAGGGCCCGTGAGCATTTACTCGGAGCATTGAGCATTGCCCGGTGCTGTAAGGACGGCGCGGCACGGCGCACATCGCCCTCACGATCATCCTACCCACACGAGATGACGTGCGGCCGAGGCAAATGATGAGGATTCGGTGACGATTCCCGGGGCCCCGCGCACCGCTCAGGTGCTGCCGGCCGTCCCGGCAGTGCTGGCCAGCGGCAGCGTCACGGTGAAGGTGCTTCCGCGCCCGAGCCGCGACGCCACGCTGATGGAGCCGCCATGCGCGTGCGCGATCCACTGCGAGATCGCGAGGCCGAGGCCGAAGCCGCCGCGTTCGCTCGCGCGCGAGCGCGCGCGATCAGCGCGCCAGAAGCGATCGAAGATGTACGGCAGGTCGGCGGCCGCGATGCCGAGTCCGGTGTCGTGCACCGAGAAGGCCGCCTGGTCGCCGCGCTGCTCGAGCGCAAGCGTGACCGTGCCGCCGCGCGGCGTGTACTTGAGCGCGTTCGTCGCGAGGTTGAGGAAGAGCTGCCGCAACCGCACGACGTCGCCCTGGATGACGAGCGGCTCGACCACCGCGAGATCCACCGTCACTCCCGCTTCCTCGCCGAGGATCAGCGCCGTCTCGAACACGTCGTGCACGAGCGGCTCGAGCTCCACCGGCTCGCGATGGATGTCGTAGCGTCCCTCATCGGCGCGCGCGAGCGTGAGCAGCGAGTCCACGAGGTTGGCCATGCGCGCCGTCTCGGCGAGCGCCTCCTCCAGTGACGGCAGTTGCTCGTATGACACGTGCTGCGTCTGCATCGCGCGCTCGATGTCCGCGCGCAACACGGTCAGCGGCGTCTTGAGCTCATGGCTCGCATCGGCGGTGAATCGGCGGAGCGCGGCGAACGACGCCTCGAGTCGACCGATCATCGAATTGATGGTGCCGACGAGCCGGTCCACCTCGTTGTCCTCGCTCTCCACCGGCAATCGCCGGTGCAGCGAACGGCCGTCCTGGATGGCCTCGAGGTCCGTGATGAGCCGGTCGATCGGCGCGACCGCGCGACTGGCCGCGGCCCACGAGAGCAGCAGCGAGATGACGAAGAGCACCGGCAGCGCGATGAACACCGGCGCGAAGATCTCCCAGCGGATCAGCGACAGGCCGGCGAGGGATTCGCCGGCGATCACGCGCAGTCCCGGCATCGCGTCCCCGCCCGCTTCGAGCTGCGCGACGAGCAGGAGCGTGACCGAATCCAGCGTCACGCGCACCGCCGGTTCTGTCGGCGTGAAGCTGCGGTAGATCTCGCGGATAAGCGCGCTGCGATCCTTCTGCGGCAGCGCGATCACGAGCGGACTCGTGTAGAGCACGCGGCTCGAGTCGGCGACGATGAGGTAGCCAGGCAGCGCTTCCAGCAGGCGGTGCACATGAGGCGCGAGCTGGCGCCCCACGATCGTGTCGCGCGTGACGACGATGCTCTGCGAGGCCGCTGCCGAGGCGCGCACGAGCCGCGCCGCGATCTCCGCCGTGCTGCTCACCCGGAGCACCTGCGTCCGCGTGGCCGCGCCGACCGTCGCACTCCAGAGCACGAGGCCAAGGATCAACAGCGTCCCGCCGAGGGCGAGCGCGTACTGCAGCGTGAGCCGTGCGCGGATGGAGTGCATGCGGCCGCCCCTGCGCTAACCCTTGAGCACGTAACCGACGCCGCGCACCGTCGTGATGAGTTTCCGCTCATGACCGGCGTCGATCTTCTTGCGCAGGTGATTGATCACGACGTCCACGATGTTCGTGCCGGGGTCGAAGTGATATCCCCACGCGTACTCGGTGATGAGCGTGCGGCTCAGCACGCGCCCCGCGTGGCGCGCGAGATACTCGAGCACGAGGAACTCCTTGGGCGTGAGTTCCACCGCCACGCCGGCGCGCGACACCTCGCGCGCGTCGAGGTCCACGACGAGGTCGGCCACCTCGATGCGCGGCGACACCATCGACCGCGGGCGGCGCGCCAGCGCCTCGCCGCGCGCGAGCAGCTCCTCGAAGGCGAAGGGCTTCGTCACGTAGTCGTCGGCGCCCGCGCGGAGCGTGTCCACCTTCGCATCCACCGCGTCCTGCGCGGTGAGCACGAGGATCGGCTTCTCGAAGCCGCGCGCGCGCAGGTTGCGAAGCACCTGCTGCCCCGACCGGCCCGGCAGGCGCAGGTCGAGCACGATGATGTCGTAGGGCTGCGAGCGCGCGAGCGCCTCGCCCTCCTCCCCATCGGCCACGAGATCCACCGACCAGCGCTGCTCCTCGAGCCCGCGCTTCACGAACTGCCCGACCGTCGGGTCGTCCTCGATCACCAGGACCTTCATGTGGCCACCACCGGAAGGATCACGCGAAATGTGCTGCCGTTGCCGAGCGAGCTGTCCACCTCGATGCGCCCACCATGCTCCTGCACGATCCCGTAGCAGATGGAGAGGCCGAGCCCCGTCCCTTCGCCCGGCGCCTTGGTCGTGTAGAACGGCTCGAAGATCTTCGAGAGTTCGCTGCGCGCGATGCCGTGCCCCCGGTCCACGATCTCGACGATTACGCCGCTCGCGGCATCCGGCCCGACGCGCGTTCCGACCCTGACCGTGCCGCGGTCGCCCATCGCGTCCATCGCGTTGATGAGCAGCGCCATGAACACCTGCACCAGCTGCTCGGAGTTCGCGGCCGGCACGCGGCCGATGCCGCGATCGAGGTCGGTCTCGACGGTGAGCTTCCTGAAGCGCACGTGATGCTTGAGGAGGAACAGCGTGCGCTCGATCACCTCGTTCACGTTGATGCGTTCCTTGCGCGGCTGCTTCGGCCGACTGAAGTCGAGCAGGCCGTCCACGATCTGCTTGCAGCGCACCACCTCGTTGTCGATGATGCCGAGGAAGTCGTGCGTCTCGGGCGCCATCACCACACCAGACTTCTCGAGGTCGTCGATGCGGTAGCCGAGCGACTCGGCGCAGGCGGCGATCGTCGCGAGCGGATTGTTGATCTCGTGCATGATGCCCGCCACGAGCTGGCCGATGGCGGCGAGCTTCTCGGCCTGCGAGAAGCGATCCTGCGCCTGCTTCCAGTCCGTGACGTCCTCACCGATGGTGATGACGTGCGACACCGGCCCATCGCCGAGTCGCATGGGGATCTTGGTGATGCGATAGGTGCGCGCCTCACCCGAGGCGAGAGACTCCATCTGGTATTCCTGCATGCGGCCGGTCGAGAAGACCTCTCCGAACTCCCGACGCAGCATGTCGGCCGGCTGCCGGTGCAGGATCTCGAAGATCGGGCGCCCGATCGCCTCCTCGCGCGACACGCCCTGCATGCCCGTCTCCCGCTTGCGGTTCCAGCTCTGGATGCGGAAGTCGCGGTCGATCACGTAGAGACCGAGCGGCAGCGAGTCGATGATCTTCTCGGTGAACCGCCGTCCGCGCTCGATCTCGGCGGTGCGCGACGCGACCTCCACCTCGAGCTGGCGCGAGCGCTCCGCGTGCGCGAGCTGCGGCGCGAAGATGTTCGCAAGGGAGGTGAGCATCATGCGCTCCTCCTCGGCCAGCGCGCGCGTGAGCCGCACCGCAAGGGCGCCCACACGACGTTCGCCGAGGATGATCGGCGTGACCTCGAATCCCTCACGCGTCGGGCGGCCGTCGTCGAGGATGAGGCCGCTGCGCACCTCGGTCTCCGTGATGGTCGCGGTGCCGGCACCCCATCCGCGCACGAGCCCCTGCGGCGCGTAGAGCCAGAGCGACATCTCGTCGGCGTTGACCGCCGCGCGGATCGTCGACAGCGCGCGCTCGATGCTCGTCTCGAGTGAACGGGCGGAGGCGAGTTCGGCCGTGATCGCCGCGAGCGCGAGCAACGCGCGGCCCGAGCGTCCATCTGGCGTTCCTTCAGCGTTCGGCGGCGCTGCGTGGGTCACGATGCTCGTTTCGAGGGCGATGGGCTGAAGCTATGGGTGCCCCAGTGGAGGGACAAGGTGAGCCGGCGCGCACTGAGTCGGCGCGCACGCAGCAGTGAAGACAGTCCCGCGCGGAACGCCCTGAACGCACCGCGCGGCGGGGAGTGTCTCACGTCGACAGCTTGTCGATCTCGTTGAGGATCTCGCTGTTCTCACGGTGCGACCCGGGGGTCGTCTCCACATGCGACCAGCGGATGATCCCCTGCTTGTCGATCAGGAAGTACGCACGGTTGGAGAAGTACGTGCTGTCCATGAGCGTGCCGTACGCGCGCGATGCCTCGCGCTTGAAGTCGGACGCGAGTTCGACGCCCATGCGGAACTTGGCCTTGAACTCCTTGAGCGAGGGCACGGCGTCCACGCTGATGGGGATGACGACGACATCCTTGCCATCGAAATCCGCGTAATCCTCGGTGAACGCGCAGAGTTCGGCGGTGCAGGTGGACGTGAAGGCAAGGGGGAAGAATGCGAGAAGCACGTTCTTGCTGCCCTTGAGCGACGACAACGTCGCGCGCGTGCCGCCGGTGGTGTCGAGAGAGATCTCAGGGGCGACAGATCCGACGGCGGGCACGGTGTGTGTCGGGAAATTCATGGCCTGGCGAGAAAGCGGACAAAAAGGACGCCGCGCATCGGCCTGTGACCATGTGCGCGGCGGGTGGGTCGAGTGAAGTGGAGCGTGCCGGGATCGAACCGGCGACCCCCTGCTTGCAAAGCAGGTGCTCTCCCAGCTGAGCTAACGCCCCGTCTGATGCTTTGGATAACCTAATCACCCTGCGTTCACGGTGGGAGGTGGAAGGTGGCCTCTCACCGTCGTTCACCTTCTCCCTTCCCCCTGCTACTCGTGCGCTGGCAACGGCTCCATGGTCTTCGCATCCACCGGGACCTGCACCTCATCCCGGTACGGCGACGTCATCAGCAGCACGCGGACCTTGGGGAAGGCGTCCATGAACTGCGCGTAGCTCCAGGCGAAGATGCCGAGGAAGCCGGCGAAGATACCGATCTCCCAGAGGCCGAGGGGGGCGACGTCGACGCGGGTGCCGTAGATCGACGGATAGATCTCGGTGTAGCGCGAGAGCCAGAGGCCGACGAACGAGCAGAGCGCGAAGAAGATCATCGATACGTTGTTCGTCTTCGCCTTCACCGAGAGCAGGCCGAAGAACGGGAAGATGAACGTCAGGAACGCGGCCGCCATCGTGATGTTGGACCACGCGCCGGTGAGGCGCAGCGTGAAGAAGTGGGTCTCTTCCGCCAGGTTGCCGAACCAGATGATCAGGAACTGCGAGAAGGTCAGGTAGCCCCAGAACGCCGTGAAGGCGAAGCCGAGCTTGCCGACGTCATGATAGTGCTTCTCGGTGATCAGCTCGGGGAGTTCGGGGATCTGCGCCTTCCACCAGCGGAGCAGGATCGCCCACACCATCAGCGCCACGAGCCAC
>JANOTV010000346.1:0-11054 GCA_031416495.1 Gemmatimonadota bacterium | reverse complement strand
ATGCGGTCGCTCTCCTTCACGCGCAGTTCGCCGGCGCCGGTGACACGCGTCTCGCCTTCCGCGCGCGCCGCCACGCAGGCGAGCAACGGCAGCTCATCGATGAGGCTCGGGACGTCGGCGGCGTCGATCGCGATGCCGCGCAGCGCAGCGCCGGGCGAGACGACGATGTTCGCCACGGGTTCACCACCCTGGTCGCGCGCAGACTCGTACTTCAGCGCGACGCCCATCCGCACCAGCGCGCGGAACGCGCCCACGCGCCCCGGATTGATCCCGACGCTCTCGATGACGAGCGCGTCGGTGCCGGCGCCGCCGAGTGCCGCGAGTCCCGCGAAGAACGCGGCGCTCGACGGATCACCGGGCACATCGACGTCCGCCGCGTCGAGGCGTGCCGTTGGCAGCAGCGTCACGACCAGGCCCTCGGTGCGCACATCCACGCCGCGCGCCGCGAGCATTCGCTCGGTGTGGTCGCGCGTCGCGGCGGGCTCGTGCACCTCGACCGGCACATCGGCGACGAGTCCCGCGAGCAGGATCGCACTCTTCACCTGCGCACTCGCCACCTCGGGGTGCCATGTCGTGCCCAGCAGCACAGTGCCCTGCACCGTCATCGGAAGGCCGCCGTGCATGGGCAGCGTGACGCTCGCGCCCATTGCCATGAGCGGCGCGGCCACCCGGCGCATCGGCCTTGCACTCAGACTCGCGTCACCGGTGAATCGCGCGGTGACACCCGCGCCGGCCACGAGGCCAGCGACCAGACGCGCCGTCGTACCGCTGTTGCCGCACTCGAGGTCGCGCCGCGGCGCGCTCAGGCCGCGCAGTCCCACGCCGTCGATCACCAGCTCCGGCGCATCCAGCACGGGAATCGTGACACCGAGCGCGCGCAGCACCGCCGCGGTGGAGGCGACATCCGCGGAGCGCAGCAGGCCGCGCACGCGCGACCTGCCGCGCCCGAGTGCCGCCAGCATGAGCGCGCGGTGGGAGATCGACTTGTCTCCAGGCACATGCATCACCGCAGCCAACCTTCGAGCGCGGTGGCGAGGTCGGTCTTGGCGTCGCGGTACTTCACGATCACCGGCGTCTGCACGGAGAGTCCCTGCTCCGCCGCGAAGCCGCCCTTCACGGTGCGCGCGCCCGGCACCACGACGGCGCCGGCGGGGATCTCGAGCGGGTGCTCGGCCGTGCCGCGGTACACGCGCTCGTTCACGAGATCGAACACCGGCGTGCCGCGCGTCAGCACGACGCCCGCCGCGAGCACGGCCTTCTCGCGCACGATGGTGCCCTCGTACACGCCGCAGTTCCCGCCGACGATCACGTCATCCTCGATCACCACCGGTGACGCGTTTATCGGCTCGAGCACGCCGCCGATCTGCGCCGCCGCGCTCAGGTGCACACGCGCGCCGATCTGCGCGCACGAGCCCACGAGTGCATGCGAGTCGATCATCGTGCCCGCTCCGACCCAGGTCCCGACGTTCACATACATCGGCGGCATGCAGACCACACCGGGCGCGAGGTACGCGCCACGACGCACGGTCGAGCCGCCCGGCACCACGCGCACTCCGTCGGCGAGCGTGAAGGCACGCGTCGGAAAGGTGTGCTTGTCGAGAAAGCTGAACGGTGTGCCCGCCGCCGACTGGTCGACGATGCGTCCGACGCGGAAGCCGAGCAGGATGCCGCGCTTCACCCAGGGCACGGCGTGCCACGCACCATCCGCATCACGGCGGGCGGCTCGCACGGCACCACACTCGAGCGCATCGAGCATCCGGCCGACGACCTGCTCCGCATCGGCCGGCATCGCATCGGCAGCGAGCTGGAAGAGCGCCTCGACCCGCGCCTCGAGGTCCGCGAGGTCTGCGGTGGAGAACGACATCCCGCTCACGAATGCTGCTCCGTCGAAGCCGACACCCGCAGCTGCACCCCTGCCGCCTTGAGGGCGCCGGTCAGTTGCACCACGTACTTCGCGTCGAGCGGGACGAGCGGCAGGCGCAGCACGTTCTGCATGCGGCCCATCAGCGCGAGTGCCGCCTTCGAGGGAATCGGGTTCGACTCGATGAACGCCGCATCGATCAACGGCGCGAGGCGGTGATGGATCGCGCGCGCCTTCGCGAATTCGCCGCGCGACACGGTCGCCACAAGCTCGGCGCAGAGAGCCGGCACGACGTTGGAGATCACCGAGATGACGCCCTCCCCGCCCGCGGCCATCACGGCGAGCGTCAGGCCGTCGTCGCCGGAGAGCACACTGAAGCCGGGACGACGATTGCGGATGATCTGCTCGATCTGCGCCAGGTTCCCCGACGCCTCCTTCACCGCGACGATGTTGGGATGCTCGGCGAGCGCGAGTGTCGTCTCGGGGAGCACGTTGCTCGCCGTGCGTCCGGGCACGTTATAGACGACGATCGGCACCGGCGACGCGTCCGCGATCGCACGGAAGTGCGCGAGGATGCCGCGCTGCGGCGGCTTGTTGTACATCGGCGAGACGTGCAGCAGGTGCGTCGCGCCGGCCTGCGCCAGCACGCGCGACGTCTCGATGGCGACGGCCGTGTCGTTGGAACCGGCGCCGGCGATCACCGGCACCCGACCCGCCGAACGCTCCACCGTGATGCGCACGACGCGCTCACGCTCGGCGAGAGACAGCGTGACCGCCTCGCCCGTGGAACCCACCGGCACGAGTCCGTCGATGCCCTCGCCGATCTGCCACTCGACGAAGTCGGCGAGCGACTCCTCGTCCAGCGCGCCGTCCGCCTTGAAGGGCGTGACGATGGCAGTGATCGCGCCTCGGAGCATAGTGGTCATCGAACGAGGTCTCCAAGAAAGTCATCGAGCGTGAACACGCCGCGCCGTCCCGCGAGCCAGCGCGCCGCGGAGATCGCGCCGGCGGCGAAGACGCGACGGTCGCGCGCCTCATGGACCAGTCGCACCTGCTCGAACGGCGCGTCAAAGATGAACTCATGCGTGCCCGGCACGCTGCCCGTGCGCACGCTCGTCACCGGGATCGCCTGGCCGCCGTCGCGCGCCGCCGTCGCGCGCTCCGCGAGCATGCGCGCCGTGCCGCTCGGTGCGTCGAGCTTGCGCGCATGATGCGTCTCGACGAGATGCGCATCGAACTTCGCTTCTGGCGACGCGAAGAGGCGCGCCGTGTACTCCGCCACCCGCGCGAAGAGATGCACGCCGAGCGCGAAGTTCGGTGCCCAGAGCAGCGCACCGTCGGAGGCACGCACCGCGGCCTCGACCTCCGCGCGCTGGTCGTCCCATCCCGTCGTGCCGCTCACGATCGGCACACCCAGCGCGGCGCAGTCACGCACGAGCCGCGCGGCTTCTGCCGGCACGGTGAACTCGATCACGACGTCCGCGCCGGCGAGCGACTGTCGCGTGACCGCGGAGCCCGTCTCCCCGCGCCCGAGGTGCGCGACGAGCGTGGCGCCGGTCTCCGGCACCATCGCGGCGAGCAGCACGCCCATCCGTCCGGTGCCGATCACTGCGATGCGTGTCACGTGGTGGCCGTCGCTGGGGGAAAGAACTCGGCGTGCAGCCGGCGCATCGCCTCGTGCACCGCATCGCCATCGACGATGAGCGTGAGGTTGATGCCCGTGGCGCTCAGCGAGACCATGTGCAGGCGCAGGTCGCGCAGCGCGGTGAGTGCGCGCGCCATCGTCTCTGTGCTCTCGCCAAGGCCGGCACCCACGAGTGCGACGATGCCGCGTCCGCGTTCCACCGCCACGTCGCCGAACGCCGAGAGCTGCGCGACGACGGCGTCGATGTGCTGGTCATCGTCGAGCGTGACGGACACCGACACCTCCGACGTCGCGACGACATCGACCGATGTGCGGTTGCGCTCGAAGACCTCGAAGATCGCGCGCAGCGCACCCGGCGCCGCGAGCATGCGCGGTGACCGCACCTTCACCACCACCGTGCGGCTCTTGCCGGCGATGGCGCGTACGGCGAGCCGCGGCGCGTCGAAGGTGATGCGCGTGCCGCTCCCTTCGGGCCGGTGTGAGTTGAACACGAACACCGGGATGCCGCGCTTCACCGCGGGCGCGATCGTGCTCGGGTGCAGGACCTTGGCGCCGAAGCTCGCGAGTTCCGACGCCTCGTCGAACCGGATGTGCGTGATGAGCCTCGCGTCGGGGACCACGCGCGGGTCGGCGGTGAGCATGCCGTCGACGTCGGTCCAGATCTCGATCGCCTCGGCTTCCATCGCCGCGCCGAAGAGCGACGCCGAGTAGTCCGAGCCGCCGCGACCGATGGTCGTCGTGATGCCGGACATCGTCGCGCCGATGTAGCCGCCGAGCACCGGCACCTTGCCCTCGCGGAGCAGCGGCACGATCTGCGCGCGGCAGTTTATCGCGATGTCGTCAGCGCGCGGTTCGGCCTTGCCGAAATCGTCGCTCGTCGCCATGACGCGCCGTGCGTCGACGAACGCCGCGGGGAGTCCGGCCTTCACGAATGCCGCAGTCACGATCGGAGCGGAGAGCCGCTCGCCCATCGCCGCGACCGCATCGTGCGAGCGCGGCGTCACGTGCCCGAGCACGGAGAGCGCCTCGGCCAGATGCGCGAGCTCATCGAACAGCGCGCCGGTCTCTGCCAAGACGTCGGCATGGCTCGCGTGACCCGCGAGCAGCTCGTCGATCGCGGCGAAGTGCCGGGAGCGCAACTCCTCGAGGATCGACAGCGCGACCATCAACTGGCCGACGGCCGCATGCTCCGTGATCTCGATCAACCGGTTGGTCGTGCCGGCGAGCGCGGAGACGACGACGACCGGCTGGCGCGCAAGACGGCCGCGCACGATTGCGGCCGTGCGCGTGATCGCGGCCGCGTCACCGACAGAGGTGCCGCCGAACTTGACGACGATCATCGGGTGCTCGCGGGAGGACGCCAGCCGCCTGGGAGTCGTCCGGTCGCCGCGAGCACTTCGGCATTGAGGATCGACCCACCCGCCGCGCCGCGGATGGTGTTGTGTCCCATCGCCACGAACCGCAGGTCGAAGATCCGGTCCTCACGCACGCGTCCGATGGTGACCGACATGCCGTTGCCCGCCATCACGTCGCGGCGCGGCTGCGGACGGTCCGGCGCATCGGTGACGACGAGTGCGCGCTCCGGCGCCGAGGGCAGTCCCTGCACCTCCGGCGCGCCGCGCCATGCGCGCAGCACGTCGAGCGCCTCGCCCAGCGACGGCTTCCGCTCGAAACGCACGGAGCATGTGATGGTGTGACCATGCTCCACCGCGACACGGTTCGCATGCGCGCTCACGACGAACGTCGCGTGCTGCAGCGCGCCACCGCTCATGCGGCCGAGGATCTTCTGCATCTCGCTCTCGAGCTTCCCCTCTTCGTCGCCGATGAACGGGATGACGTTGCCGAGGATGTCGAGCGACGGTACCCCGGGATATCCGGCGCCGGAGACGGCCTGCATCGTCGAGAGGAATACCTCCTTCACGACGAACCGCTCATGCAGCGGCGCAAGCGCGAGCGCGGCGACCGTCACCGCGCAGTTCGCATTCGTGACGACGCCGCCGGTCCAGCCGCGCGCGCCTTGCAGGGCGAGCAGCGCGAGATGCGACGCATTGACCTCGGGGATCACGAGCGGGACGTCGCGCTCCATGCGGAAGTGCTTCGCGTTGCTGAGCACGAAGCGTCCGGCGCTCGCGAACGCGGGCTCGAGTGCCGCCGCTGCCGACGCATCGAGCGCCGAGAACACGATGGGACTCTTCACCACGGTGGTGTCGCAGGTCGTCACCATGAGCGCGGCAGCAGACGCAGGCATCGCGCCTTCGATCCAGCGCGTCGCGTCGGCGTAGCGCTGGCCCGCAGAGCGCTCGGACGCGGCCACCTCGGCGAGCCTGAACCAGGGATGCCCCTCGAGCAGGCGGATGAACGTCTGCCCCACGGCACCGGTCGCGCCGAGCACTGCGACGGGCAGGCGGGCGTCTGGCGTGCTCACTGGCGTGCTCACCGGCGTACTCACCGGCGTACTCACCGGCGTACTCATGAGAGCAGCGTCCGCACGAGGCGCATGTAGCAGTCCACGCTCGAGCGCAACTCGTCCTCGTCCACGTACTCCTCGGTGGTGTGCGCCACGTGAATGGAGCCCGCGCCGAAGAGCAGCGGCGTACCCCAGTTGCTGAGCAGCGGGATGTCGGAGGTGTACGCGACGGGCTCGGCCTCGAAGCCCGGCACCGTGTGGAAGTGCTGCGCGGGGATGAACGAGCCGAACTCGAGCTCGGCGCGACCCTTCGCCCACTCCTCCAGACGCTCCTTCACGGGCGCGACATCACCGACGAGGCGCACCATCATCTCCGCCTCGCATGCACCCGGCACGATGTTCGCCTCGGTGCCGCCGCTGATGAGGCCGACGTTCACCGTCGTCGCCCCGAGGATGGGATCGACCGGGAACTGCAGCGACTCGAGTTCGGGGAGCATCTGCAGCATCGGCGTGATCGCAGAGACGCCCAGATGTGGATACGCCGAGTGTGCCTCGCGGCCGCGCGTGCGCACGATGACGCGCTGCGCGCCCTTGCAGCCCGACGCGAGTTTGCTCTCGGTGGGCTCCCCGTTGATGAGCCACCTGCTGGTGGCCGGGAGCTGGTTGGCCATGCGAGCGCCGTCGGAGCCGCGCTCCTCGCCGACGACGAGCAGCAGGTCCACGCGCTCCTCACCTTCGTTCGCGAGGCGGTCGGCGGCGATCATCATCGCGGCGGCGATGCCCTTCGCGTCGCAGGAACCGCGGCCATAGAGGCGGCCATCGACGCGACGCGGCGGGACGTACGGCGGCACCGTGTCGAGGTGCGTGGAGAGCGTGACGCCCCCGCCCTTCCGCGATGCCCAGACGTTCCCGCGTCCTGGAGTGACTTCCTGCACCGTGACGTTCCACTCACGAGCGACGAGCCAGCGCGAGACGACTTCCACCACCGCACTTTCGTCGCGCGTGGTAGAAGGGATGGCAAGGAGCTCGGCGGCGAGCGACACGACGTCGGTCATAGAGGACAAACCTAATCGCCAGCCGCTTGCCCGTGCGCTGCGACTCGCCTAACGTTCGCGGTGTGCGGGAATAGCTCAGTTGGTAGAGCACAACCTTGCCAAGGTTGGGGTCGCGGGTTCGAGTCCCGTTTCCCGCTCTTGATCGGCGATCGACGCAGTGCCATGGCACAGCGCCGATGCGCGTGCCCTAGCTTCGTTGAGAGCGGCCGGGGTGGCGAAAGTGGCGAGACGCGACGGACTTAAAATCCGTTGGGAGCAATCCCATGTGGGTTCGATTCCCACCCCCGGCATCAATGGTCCGCATGCCTGATCCTCCGCTGGCGCTCCCCGCCTGGCTACGGACGCACTCCGTGCGCATGCACGGTATACCACGCCGCGTACGCGAGCAGCCCGCTGAGCGACGCATCACCACCATGCGAGATCGCGCGGCCCTCCTCGTCCACATACTCCGCGGCGAGTCCATGCCCGAGCGGTGCGCGACGCAACCACTCCAGCACCTCCGATGCATCGGGCCCGAAGAGACGCGCGATCTGCACCACCAGTCGGTCCGACGCGCCGATGCGCTTGGCCGTGCGACGATACACCGAGTCGCTCCGTTCGACCGTCTCCCAGAGCGGTAGCCAGAGCGCCGAGCCCACCGCGTCGTCATCGAGCGTGATGCCACCGGCGAGATCGGTCGCCGCGGCGAAGGTCGTCTTTCCCTCGCCCCCCGTCGAGAACCGGCGGCGCAGCGCAGCGCGCACGGCCGCGGCGTCCTGCACGTCGCGCGACGCGTCCTCGTCGAGCGTCCTCTTGAGCGCGTCGAGCGCGTAGGCCACCACCGCGTTGCCATGCAGTGTGTACGCCATCGTCGCGGGACGGCGGTCGAGCGTGACCTCCGTATGGTAGAGCGGATCCGTCTCGTCGCGACGCGCGGAGATGTCGTCGTGCGAGACGTAGAGCGTGTCGGCGAGCACCGCCTCCTCGACGATCTGGTCGTCCCCGGTCTCGCGGATGTAGCGCTCCGTCGCGATCGCGTACGACGACGCACCCTCGAGCGTGAAGCCGGGCTCGAAGAGCGTGCCGTCGAAGTAGTGCACGCCACGTCCCGGCGCGTAGCCGTGGATCTCGCAGGCGCGCAGGATGAGTTCGCGCGCGAGAGGCGGATCGGCGAGCTGGATCGCGGGCACGGTCCACGCGAGCGCTTCCCAGTCGCGCACCGTCACGCCCCATGCGCACCAGGGCGCGCGACTCCTCACCAGGTAGAAGTGCGCATCGTCGAGCGCGCGCCCCACACCATAGAAGTACGCGAACAGCAGGTTGCGATTGATCAGCGCGTCGAGCGACTCCATGCCGGTAGACTGCTCGAGTAGGCGCAGCGCGTCGCGCGTGGCCGTGAGCAGCGGGCGCCAGCCACGGCGGCGCATCACGCCCACCGTCGCCTCGGCGCCGTCCCGCTCGGGGCCGGCGGCGATGTAGAACGCCGTCTCGACGCGTTCGCCGGGGCCGATCATCAGCTCACGCGAGATGGCGTAACCAGGCTGCTCCCCTTCCCTGATCTCCACCGTCGCCGCGCCATCGGCGGCGATGGCGAGCGCACAGAGGCCGGTTGTCGCCGTGCCATCGAGGATCACGACATCCTCACCGGCGACGGTGACGCGATGCGCGTCCTCGGCCGCGCGCGGCGTACGCACACGGAGCTGCCGGTGGCCGAGCGTGCCCTCGAGCCCGACGCGCACGAGACGCGGCTCCTTGCCCCGGTTCTCGAAGGCGATCGCATAAACCGCACCCGCGATGTCCGCATCGCGCCCGAACGGAGCGAACACCGTGCCCCGGATGATGAGATCGTCGGCCTGCGTGGTGAACGTGGGCAGCCACTGGAGCGCGCGCTCCCACGCGATGCCGTTGCGAGCCAGCGCGACCGGCTCGTGATCGATACTCACCGTCGGACGCGCGAGGGCCGGCCCTTCACCCGACAGGAAGTCGACGGCGCCGGCAAACTCGACCGCGGCGCGAGCCCCCCGGTGCAGGAGGCTCACGGCATGGATGGCGCCATCGGCCGGGTGCACGCAGGGGAGCGCGAGCCAGTGGTTGCCGGTGATCTGCCACGGAAGCGTCGGCAGCGGCGCGGCTGGCCGACCGGCGGCCTGGTCGTTCGAGGGGAGTTCGTGCGTCACATTACTTTGTATGGGGTACGCTGCTAAACTAGCCGACCGCATGAACACGCGCTTCTTGAACCCTACCCGCGCCCTCTATTCGCTGCTCGCCGTCTGCTCGCTCCTGGCTCTGCTGGGAGCGCGGCTCGACGCGCAGCGTGTGCTGGGCAGCGACATGGCCGGCGACGCCGTGACGATCCCCCGCGGGACACTCCGCGTGAGCATCGGCGGTGAGCACACGATCCAGCGCGACCGCTGGCGCGACGGCATCCTCGAGCCGCTCGGCGCTGGATTCTCGTTCACCTCGTTCGGGCCGGCGCAGCTCGCGGTGCTCGGCCCGATGCAGCAGTCCATCCGCGACCTGGGCGTCGCCGACTTCAGCGCATCGCTGGGCACGACCGATCTCGACCTCCGGCAGCGCATCTTCGTGACGCCGTTCTCCGTCGAGCTCGGCGTCACCGAATGGTTGACCTTCGGCGTCACGGCACCGCTCGTGCGCAGCCGCTCGGAGGCGAACTTCACGATCGACGGCACGAACGCCACTGTCGGCCTGAACCCGTTCTTCCTCGGCAGCGCCGTGCCGACGGCGAACCGCACGACGATCGACCGGTTCACTTCCGCCGCGTCGTCGCTCACCGCGCGGCGCAACGCATGCCTCGCGAATGCCGCCGCCTTCCCTGACTGTCCGACGATCATCGCCGAGGCGGCGCAGGTCAACGCGCTGATCAGCGGCACGTCGACGTTCGCGGGCCGGCTCAGGGCCACGTACGGCGCGCTGGGCGGACCAACGCCCGCGGCGTACGTCCCGCTGGCCGGATCCGCCGCCGCACTCGCACTGCGCGCGCGTGTGGATTCACTGCGCGCGGCGTTCACGCGCTATGGCGTGGGGGACATCACGGCGGCGACCGGACTGCCGCTCGGAGCGCAGGCACCGCTCGCGGCCGGCGACTTCGCGCGGCTCGTGCGTGATTCCGTCTCTGGCTACGGCGCGCGCGAACTGAGCGGCAGCGCGCGCATCAACATCGGCGATGTCGATGTGGACATGAAGCTCAAGTTGTTCGACTCGTTCGGTGGTCGGGGCGCCAGCGCGACCGACGCACGGCTCACGGCGAACCGCTTCGGGATCAGACAGTCCGTCGGCGCGACGTTCAGGCTCGGCAGCGGCACACCGGGAGCGCCAGACGACTTCCTCGACCTCGGCACGGGCACCGGAGAGCACGCCGTCGGCGTGCGGTCGTACACCGACGTCGTTCTGAACGGCCGCCTCTGGTCGACGTTCGTGTTTGGGTGGGCGAAGGCGCAGGGGGAGGACGCGGTGATCCGCGTTCCATCCGTCACGGGAGACCAACTGCTGGAGTCGTGGCGCGAGGTGCTGACGCCGGTCACGCGCGGCGCGGTGATCCAGATCGAGGCTGCTCCGCGCTACCAGCTCAACGACTACTTCGGCGTCGGTGGGTACTGGGGCTATCGCCAGCGTTCGGCGGACCGCTATACCGTACTATCGATGGCGGGTGCGGTGCCCGCCGCGGCAGGCATCGTGACGCTCGACCTCCCCGGCATGCTGAGCGCGAATGCGAGCACGGAGCAGCGCGCGGGCTTCAGCGTGGTCTTCTCGACGCTCGCCGCGAGGGCGCAGGGTCGCGTGCCGGCCGGATTCGAGTTGGTCTGGTCGCACCAGCAGTCGGTGACCAGCGGCGAGGGGATCGTACCGAAGCGGTGGGAAGACCGCCTGCAGATCCGCTACTACACGCGCCTCTTCGGGCGCTGAGCCGCGGGGGACCGCTCAGCGCGCGCCTCCGCGGCTCCCGAGTCCGCCGCCGCGAGCAGCTCCCTCGCATGTTCGCGGCTCGTCTCGCTCTCCGCGTCGCCGCCGAGCATCCGCGCGATCTCATCACGCGCGCCTCGCCTGACACCAGCAGCACATCCGACGTCGTCACGCCGCCCTTCGCGG